>JAZSIN010000028.1:0-40589 GCA_045533845.1 Eubacteriales bacterium
CATCGGCGTCACGGAGGACATCGAAGAAAATGGCGACAGCTTCGCGGAAAATGCGCTGATCAAGGCGCGTTCCGCCGCGGGAAGCACCTATATCGCCTTCGCCGACGACTCGGGACTCGTTGTCCCCGCTCTCGGCGGAGACCCCGGCATCCGCTCGGCACGCTATGCGGGCGGTCACGGTGACGACCGGGCAAACCGAAACCTTCTCCTCAAAAATCTCGAGGGAAGAACAGACCGCGCGGCGTATTTCGTGTGCTGTATCGCATGCGTCCTTCCAAACGGCGAATCCTTCACCGTCGAGGGTCGCGTCAACGGCGAGATCCTTCACGCCGAAAAGGGCGAGGGGGGCTTCGGCTACGACAATCTCTTTTACTACGCCCCCTACGACCGCTCCTTCGCAGAGCTTTTCCCCGCAGAGAAGAACGCGGTCAGCCACCGAAGAAACGCGCTTCGGGCATTCGCCGAAGCTCTCTCGGATCGTCTTTCGATCCCGCTGAGATCCTGAGATAAAGGAGTAATGAATATGATTACGTCAAAGCAACGCGCATACCTGCGCTCTCTCGCATCCGATATGCCCACCATTATGCAGGTTGGAAAATGCGGAATCAGCGAAAATCTGATCAAAACGGTATCGGACGCCCTTGAGGCACGCGAGCTCATCAAGCTCTCGGTGCTCGACAACAGCGACGAAACGCCCCGCACAGCAGCTGAAGCCCTCGCGGACGCCATCGGCGCAGAGGTCGTTTCGGTCATCGGAAAGAAATTCGTGCTTTACCGCGAATCGGTCAAGGATAAGCGGATCGAGCTTCCCTGACGCCGCGTATGAACCGTCCCGAAATTTTAGGTATCTACGGCGGCACCTTTTCACCCCCGCATCTCGGTCACAGACGAGCGGCGGAGGCCTTCCTTGAAACGGTAAAGCCGGATCGCCTTCTGATCGTTCCGACCTTCCTGCCGCCGCACAAGGAGATTTCGTACGCAGACTCTCCCGTTCACCGTCTCGAGATGTGCCGTCTCGCCTTCGGCGACCTTCCGGGCACCGAGATCTCCGACGTCGAGATCCGCCGCGCGGGAAAAAGCTACACCTACGATACGGTGTCGGCACTTTCGCGGGAAGACCGCGAGATCTATTTTCTCTGCGGCACCGATATGCTCCTCACGCTTGACCGTTGGTATCGCGCACCCGAGCTTTTTTCGCTCTGCTCCTTCGTGCTTGAGCGCAGAGAGCAGGGCGAGGAAACGCGCCGCGCGATCGACGAACGGATCGCATTTTACCGCTCACGGTACGGTGCGCGCATTCGGGAGATCACGCTCGATCCGATCGAGCTCTCCTCGACCGACGTGCGAATCGCCGCGAAGGAAGGAGCGTCTCACGCGCTTCTCTCCACAATGGTGCCCGAATCGGTCTCGTCGTATATCGAGGCCCACAATCTTTATCGCGAATGAGATTTCTATGAACACGACGAATATTGATTTTTCAAGCAATGCGCTCGACGCGCTCCGCAGCGAGATCCGCGCTTCCCTTTCCGAGCGCCGATTCGCACACGTCGCGGCAGTCGAAGCTATGATCGACCGCCTCGGTGCGCTCTATCTCCCCGACAAGAGACCGATGCTCCGAGCCGCCGCGCTTCTTCACGACCTCACGAAGGAATTTTCCAATGAAAGGCACGAAGAAATCTTCGCGTCTCACGGAATAATAGTAACGGACGAAAAGAGGCTGTCGCCGAAGCTTTACCACGCCGAAACGGCGGCGCTTCTGATCCCCGAACGGTATCCGCACTTCGCAGATCCCGCTCTCCTCTCTGCCGTACGCTACCACACGACGGGACGAGAGGAAATGACGCTTTTTGATCTCCTGCTCTACCTCGCCGACTACATAGACGAAAACAGGACCTTCCCCGACTGCGTTTTCCTTCGTGACTACTTCTGGGGAAAGGATCCCGCGTCGATGCCGAAGGAGGAGCGACTCCGTCACCTTTACGACACCGTCGTTCTTTCGGTCGACCTTTCGGTCGCGGCACTCGCCTCCGACCGCGCTATGGTCAGCGTAGAAAGCGTCCTGATGCGTAACCGCCTCCTCTTCCTTTTAAAAACGCAAAACGCGTAAGCTCCCACGCGATTCCCTTCGTACATAACGCCCGTATACGAAAGGAATCCGAATATGAAGCATACGTCCCCCTATAAGCAGATCCTACTTTCCGTTTTGACCGTCCTTTTGCTCGTCTTCTCCGCGATGTCCGCCTATTCCCTCTGCGCCCCCGCTACGGAAGAGGCTCCCCCCCGCACACCCGCGCGCGTGCAGGAGTCAAGCGCATCGGAGGCAGAACTGCAGGAGGTAGCCGCCCTTGCACGGCGGCGCGGTGTACAGAATTTCCTCCTGTGCGGTAAGGACCGCGCCTCAGGCCTCTCGGACGTCATCGTCGTCGCACAGATCGACAGCCTGCGCCATACGGCTTCTCTCGTGCAGATCCCACGTGACACCTACTCGGCATATTCGGAGGGCAATTACCGCAAGCTGAACGGCGCACCTGCATCGCTCGGCGGAATGGATGCGTTTTCAGACTTTTTGTCCAAATCGCTCGGCATTCCGATCGATCACTACGCGCTCGTCGACCTCGACTGCATCGGGGATATCGTCGACGCGGTCGGAGGCGTGACGCTGACCGTCCCGACCGATATGGACTACGAGGACCTGTCACAGGGGCTTTCGATCCACCTGAAGGCGGGAAAGCAAACGCTGAACGGAGACGAGGCAGAGGAGTTTCTCCGCTTCCGCTCAGGCTACGCGACCGCCGATCTCGGTCGGCTTGACGCGCAAAAGCTGTTTCTGTCGGCATTTCTCCGAAGCATCAAGGAAAACTGCACCCTTCCCACGCTCGTTCGGATCGTGCGTACCCTATACGGACGCGTCGAGACCGACCTGTCGCTCGGAGAATGCATCCGCCTTTCCGGAACGGGTATGAAGCTCTCCCCCGATCGACTCACGGCTGAGACCCTCCCGGGAGAAGCCGCCCGTGAAAACGGCGACAGCGGCACTTCGTATTATATCGTTTCCCGCGCGGATGCATACGATACGGTCAACCGTATGCTGAACCCCTTCGACACCCCGCTCCCCTTTGCATCCTTTGATCCCGAGGAGCGCTTCACGAGCCGCGAGCACCCGCATTTCGATCGGATCTACCGCGGCACCTACCCCGACACGTAATTCACATATTCTGAAAGGAACCCCATATGGAACAGACTACGAACAAGTATCCCACCCTCCTCCCGAAGGAGCCCACCGAGACCGCGTCAGCAGAGGTCTCCCCCACCGAGCTGAAGGACGCCGAGCCCGACGTGCTCGCACGCGCGATAGAGGGCTTTCTGGACGCGAAGAAGGGTATGGACATCTCTGTGCTCGACGTAGCGGAAAAGACCTCCCTGACCTCCTTTTACGTCATCTGCACGGCAACCTCCTCGACGCACGCGAAGGCGCTCGGAGACGAGCTCGATTTCCAGACCTCGAGACGCGGCTTTGCCCCCATCCACGTCGAGGGACGCGCGGGCGGCGCTTGGGTGCTTCTCGACTACGGACCCGTCATCGTGCACGTCTTCACCCGCGAGGCGCGCGAGTTTTACCGCGTCGAGCGACTGTACGAGGGTGGTACGGAATAAGATTTTTGCACTTTTTTCAAAAAAACCCTTGACAAATTGCCGCCTTTGCGGTATAATAGTCGAGGTTCTGCAAAGAGCCTCGCAAATAAGCTGGTGTAGCACAGGGGTAGTGCAGCTGATTCGTAATCAGCAGGTCGTGAGTTCGAATCTCACCACCAGCTTTTTTGTTTTACCTAAAAATCGGCCCTACACAAAAATTCCCGTGCAAAACTTTCCGAAACCCATTGACATTGAAGCGAAAATACGATACAATGTTAATGTAGAGACCAACGTTACAAGAAAAGAAAGGCATATGAAGCTATGGATAACGCAACCTTCGAAAGCGAATACTATACCCTGACCGACGAGGACGGCAATGAGCTCGAATTCGAGGTCATCGGAAAATGTGAATATAAGGGTGTTGAATATTTCGCCATGATCCCCTCCGACGTCGACGCTGACGCGACCGAATGCGAATACGTCATTCTGAAGAAGGTCATCGACAACGGCGAGGATATGCTCGTCACCCTCGACGACGACAATGAGTTCGACGACGTCGCCGACATCTTCGACGATATGTTCATTTCCGATCTGGATTACGACCTGAATCCCCCCACGGAAAAGGGCAAGAAGTAATCCATCTCACAACGTAAACATCCTGCCGGGTGCGTGATAGCCGGTTTTAGAACCTACAGTTAAGAAAAGGATCCCGAAATAATGAGATTCTGTTTCGGTTTGCAAACCTCCCGTCTGCTCCCGCATCGGTGACTTGTCCCGACCGGAGCAACACGGACGTTGGGAGCAGTAAAGAAACGGATAGGGAGCCGCCCTCGTTTAGCGGGTTTTCTCATCATCGGTTACACGGCCAGGTGGGGCACACATACCGAAAAAGAGTCACTCGTTTGTGGCTCTTTTTTCATTTATCGTTCTTCTTGACAGGAGGGGCTTCGGATGCTATAATGAACGGAAGGAGCTTCCCCTCATCAAGACAAGCTCACCGCAGCGGAGATCCGTATCGCTTACGAAAACTAATCCGGCATAACAAAAGAACAAACGGGCTGTCTCACCGAGGTGAGACAGCCCGTATTCTTATTCGCTCTGATAAAATTACTTTGCGTAATCCACCGCGCGGCTCTCGCGGATGACGTGAATCTTGATCTGTCCCGGATACTTCATATCCGACTTGATCTTTGCCGCCATATCGCGCGCGATCAGCTTCATTCCGTCGTCGTTTACGTCCTCGGGTCTCACAAGCACGCGAAGTTCTCTGCCCGCCTGGATCGCGTACGCCTTTTCAACACCCGTGAATCCGAGTGCGATCTCCTCGAGCTTTTCGAGACGCTTGATGTAATTCTCCATATCCTCGCGACGTGCGCCCGGTCTTGCCGCAGAAATTGCGTCAGCCGCCTGCACGAGCACTGCGATGATCGTCTTCGCCTCCACGTCGCCGTGGTGCGCCTCGATCGCATGGATCACGTCCTTGTTTTCCTTGTACTTCTTGACGGCGTTGACACCGATCTCTACGTGCGAGCCCTCAACGTCGTGCGGGAACGCCTTACCGATGTCGTGCAGAAGTCCCGCACGTCTTGCAAGCGTGCTGTCCACGCCAAGCTCGTCTGCCATCATACCCGCGAGGAATGCAACCTCGATCGAGTGCTGAAGCACGTTCTGCCCGTAGCTCGTACGGTAACGGAGTCTGCCAAGGAGTCTGACGAGATCGGGGTTGATCCCGCGCACGCCAACCTCAAAGACCGCCTTCTCGCCTGCTTGCTTCACCGAGGTATCAACCTCACGCTGTGCCTTCTCTACCATCTCCTCGATGCGAGCGGGATGGATACGGCCATCGGTGATCAGCTTTTCAAGCGCCAGCCGCGCGACCTCTCTTCTGACGGGGTCAAAGCCCGACAGGGTGATCGCCTCGGGAGTATCGTCGATGATCAGCTCGACGCCCGTGAGCGTTTCAAGCTTCTGAATGTTTCGGCCCTCACGACCGATGATGCGACCCTTCATATCCTCACTCGGAATCTGAACGACCGAGATCGTTGCCTCCGAAACGTGGTCTGCCGCGTAGCGCTGGATCGCAAGCGAGAGGATGTTCTTCGCCTTTTGATCCGCCTCGTCCTTGAACTGCTCCTCAAGCTCGGCAAGACGCTGTGCAAGCTCGTGACGCGCATCCACCTCGACTCTGCTGATCAGCTCGTCCTTTGCCTCCGCCGCGGTGTAGCCTGAGATCTTTTCCAGCTTCTCGAGATGCTGCTGAAGAACTGCGCTGACCTCCTCGCGGACGGCATCACACGCCTTCATCTTTTCCTCAAGCTGCTCACCCTTCCGCTCCATAGCTTCAGACTTCTTGTCGAGCGCCTCTTCCTTCTGCGTGATCCTCCGCTCCTGACGGGTGATCTCACTTCTGCGCTCCTTCAGCTCACGGTCCACCTCGTTGCGCTGACGAAGGATCTCCTCCTTCGCGCTGAGGACTGCTTCTTTTCTCAGGGTCTCCGCCGACTTCACGGCTTCTTCCCGAACACGCTTTGCTTCCTGCTCTGCGGATCCGATCTTATTCTCGCCGATATACTTGCGGATCAAAACGCCGATGACGACGCCGACGGCAAGCGCGAGTGCTCCGATCAGGATCCCTGCCCAAATAGGCATATAGCACCTCCTGATTTTTCTTCTATAAATGAAAGATTATTTATTTTATCCTGCATCACACAAACAATGAGGCATCATAAAACATACTATTATTTTATCCGAAAATTGCCATTTTGTCAAGTGCCACACGGGTGAATTATGAATTTTTTTCCGAAAAATCCCCGCTTTTTTATAAAAATATTCGGTTTCCGAAAAAAACCACCTGCACGTACGGCGTGAAAAGCCGCAAATGCAGGTGGCTGTCCTTGTGTTTGAAAACGGCGCAACCGTTTATCTGTCGCCCTTTCTGTAATCATTCGGAAGCACACCTGTGTGCCGAAGAAAGGTCTTCGTGAAGTACGACTGATTCTCAAAGCCGCACGCCCGCGCGATCTCTCCGATCCGCATCTGTCCCTCGGAGAGAAGCGTCTTTGCCTTTTCGCATCGAATCAAATTGACGTACGAAATGAAGGTATATCCGGTCACGCGCCGAAATTCCCTCGCGAAATGAAACTTGCTCATTCCGACGAAATCCGCTATTCCGTCAAGCGTGAACGGCTCCTCACTGTGCGCGTGGATACGCCCGAGCGCCTGCTTGATGCAGACGAGGCAGTGGGAGTCCTTCACCTCGGTCTCCTCCTTCCGAACGTGGCGTCTGCAGAGGAGCGCAAGAATGCGGAGAACGGTCGAGCGGATCATCTGTACCCGATACGGCGCATCCTGCACCTCGGCAAATTCCTCGGCGAGTCGACAGAACAGTGCGCCGATCTCCCCATCCCGAACGATCGGCAGAAACTCGATCCGCCCCGTGTCGAAGTGATTTGCAAGACAAAAACTGCGGTCGACGATCAGGCAGTAGTAGTGCACCCCCGTGTCCCCGGTCGAGATCGTATGCAGGCGGTTCGTATTGAGAACAGCAGTCTCCCCCTCGGAAAGCAAAAGCCGCGTCTCGTTGCTCGTGACCATTGCACTCCCCTCGGTAAAATAGAGCAGCTCGAGGTTCTCGTGCCAATTCCCGCGCCCCACGGGGCGATTCGGGGCCATATGGGTGGAATGAAAAATAAACGGAAGGCGCGGGTCCTTCATACGGTGATTTTCATATATACTCATACACACCTCCGAAAACAGCAAGATCGTACTAAAAAAGTGCAAAAATTTTGGATTGACAATTCCTTTTTCTTATTATACAATAGAGATAAGGAAAAATCAACCCCCTTTTCAGAGCATTCGCTCACGGAATACAAAAATCCACTTCAGAAAGGAATTACGGTTATGTATCAGTTTCCCATCGGTGTAATGCTGGAATCCTTCAAGCTTCCCACCGTCGAGGCAATCGAAAAGGCGCGCGAGATCGGCGCGAAGGGCATTCAGATGTATGCCACGAAGGGCGCGCACGCCCCCGAAAATATGCCTGCTGAGGCACGAAAGGAGCTGCTCGACGTAATGAAGTCGAACGGGCTCGTCTTCTCGGCTCTCTGCGGCGACCTCGGCAAAGGCTTCTGGAATCCCGAGCTCAATCCCGAGCTCATCGAAAAGTCGAAGCGCATCGTCGAGCTCGCGCTTGACCTCGAAACGAATATCGTGACCACGCACATCGGTGTTGTCCCGACCGATCCTACGAATCCCCGCTACGCCATTATGCAGGACGCCTGCGGCGAGCTCGCGGAATTTGCCGATAGTGTCGGCGCACACTTTGCAATCGAAACGGGGCCTGAGACCTCTGCGGTCCTGAAGACCTTCCTCGACGGACTGCACTCAAAGGGCGTCAGCGTCAACCTCGACCCCGCAAACCTCGTAATGGTGACGGGCGACGATCCCGTAAAGGCGGTACACACGCTGAAGGATTACATCGTCCACACGCACGCAAAGGACGGCATCAAGCTGAAGGATACGAACCCCGAGATCATCTACCGCGTGATCCCGAAGCCCGAGGATCCGATGCTGCAGGGCCCGTACTTCAAGGAGGTCGCGCTCGGAACGGGCTCGGTTCCCTTCCCTGCATATCTCGCGGCGCTCGAGGAGATCGGCTACCGCGGATTCCTCACGATCGAGCGCGAATGCGGCGAGGACCGCGTCGGCGACATCACGATCGCAAAGAACTTCCTTACCTCGGTCATGGATTCGAGCAATTAACAAAAAAGAAAGAGAGCAAAAATCATGGAAAAGATCAAAGCAGCCGTCGTCGGCGTTGGAAGTATTTCGTCCTACCACATCAAGGGCTACCTTGCAAACCCCGACGTAGAGCTTTACGCATTTTGCGACATCAACGCAGATCGCCTTAAAATGATGGGCGAAAAGTACGGCGTGACCCGCCTTTACACCGACGAAGCGGAAATGCTCCGCGAGCTCCCCGAGATCGACGTCGTCAGCGTCTGCACCTGGAACAGCGCACACGCGCCCTGCACCATTATGGCGCTCGACGCGGGCAAGCACGTTCTGTGCGAGAAGCCGATGGCTTCGACCCTTGAAGAGGCAGAGGCAATGCAGGAGGCAGCCGAGCGGAACGGAAAGCTTCTGATGATCGGATTCGTCCGCCGCTTCGGCCGCGACTGCGATCTTGCAACGAAGCTGATCTGTGAAGGAAAGCTCGGCGAGATCTACTACGCGAAAGCGCAGTACCTCCGCCGCAACGGTCACCCGGGCGGCTGGTTCGGCAAGAAGGAATTCTCGGGAGGAGGTCCTCTCATCGACCTCGGCGTTCACTCGATCGACCTCGTCCGCTATCTGATGGGCAAGCCGAAGGCGGTCTCGGTCTACGGCTCGACCTTTATGAAGCTCGGAGAGCGCTCGAACATCAAGTCCAAGAAGGACTATACCTCCTCCACGGAGAGCAAGGGCACCTCCGACTGTGAGGATCTCGCCGCCGCAACGATCCGCTTCGATAACGGCGCGGTGATGACCGCAGAAATGAGCTTCAGCCTGAACCTCGCGGGCGACCGCAACAACGTCGAGCTCTTCGGCACGGGCGCGGGACTGCTGATCGACAAAGAGGTCCAGATGTTCGGCGAGGAAAACGACGAACTCAAGGACTTCACCTTCGAGGGGCCGACGGGACTGAGCGTCCGCGAGGCGTTCGGCAAGGAGCTCGCGCACTTCATCGATGCAGTGCAGGGCAAGGTCGAGTGCCGCAACCCCGCTGAGGACGGTGTCGAGCTAATGCGTATCCTCACGGCGATCTATCGCTCCGCAGAATGCGGCCACGAGGTCACGCTCTAAGCAAGCACACGAGAAAAGTGGATTTTGAGTTAGGCTCAGAATCCACTTTTGTATCTTATAACGGAAAGGAACGACAAAAATGGAAAAGATCATAACCTACGATACCTTACGCAGCTTCGCATATTCAAACGACCGCCTCATCAAGGGCGGGATCAAGGGCATCGTCCTGCATTTCAACGGGCTTAACAACACAACGATGCTGAGCACCGATCCCGGAGACGCGCTTGAATTTGCGGAAAACGGGATCATTTACGTCATTCCCTACTGCGCCCCCTGGTCGTGGATGAATCGTCGGGCGGTTGCATACACGGATGAGATCGTATCAGTCCTGTGCGAAAAATACGGGCTTGGAAGTACGGTTCGGGTCGCCTCTACGGGCGGCTCAATGGGCGGACTTGCCGCACTTGTATACACCGCTTACGCAAGGATCACCCCCACGATCTGCGTTGCAAATTGCCCCGTATGCGATCTTCCCTATCACTATACCGAGCGCCCCGACCTTCCCCGTACCCTGTACAGCGCCTTCGCGGAATACGACGGAGATCTCGAAACGGCAATGCGCACCTGCTCCCCCTTGCACCTCGTAGACAAAATGCCCGATATTCCCTATACCGTGTTCCACTGCACGGAAGACAGATCAGTGAATCTCGAAAAGCATTCCGCACGCTTCGTGGAGAAAATGAAGGTGTCCCACAAAATTGACTTTACCGTCGTTCCCTTCCGCGGACATTGCGATCTCTCCGCAGAAGCGAAGGTGCAGTATAAAAACACGATCCTGTCCGCATTTCTGTGATACGCAAGATCTGCTGCGAACAAATGCACCACCTACCCGAAAAATTTCCACAACATACGTTCTGCCACTTGACAATCCTTCTGAAATATGGTATACTGCAAGTACAGAGTAAGATCTATATCTATAGACTGACAGCCCCGACAACAATGCGACGAAAGAATTGTTGCCGAGTTGATCTCCCCGAGAGGTGACCCTGCACGGGGGATCAGAACTTCGAAAATACAATAAGCGCATAAGGACGTCGGGAAAGCCCGCTCGGTCTTTGTGCGCTTTTTTAGCCTTGAAAGGAGGAACAATATGAAAATACTGACTTTTATCGCCGCACTTGTAGCCGTTCTGCTCTGCTTTTCCTCTTGCACCCCGGCGAATACGCCCTCCGAAACAACTGACGAGATTACGACGGACGAAATTACAACAGACGAGATCACCACCGAAGAAGATCCCCCTACGACCGAGGTGTTTTCTACTATACCGAACGCGGGGCCGGAAACGCTGAAATACTTTGACGTGACCTTGTCTCATAAGCCGACAGAACACGATCTTCTGAGCTTGCTTTTAGACAAGGATCTCGTGGATTTAATGCGAGAAGATGTTCGTGAAAAGGAGATCCCCATTTCCGAAATCGTTGCACGGCTTGGGAAGCCTCATTGTTATGGTCTTCCCGTTGACATCGGTCCTTGGTTTGTTTGGTATACGGAGAACGGGCTGTATGTAGCCGCTCATTATTTCCTGCCGGACGATGCTCCCACCCCCACAGACGTTGAAGAACCTCAGCGAACGATCGAATATGCTCTCGTTTGGAAAATGTGGTTTTGTAAACAGGAAAACTCTCCCCAACCAATTCCCTTGTATTTATTCGAGAAATGATGTAATAACGGGGGACACGGCGTTGCCGTTAAGTATATACCCCCACAAATAAAACCCGCCCTCGGGGACGAGCGTCCCCGAGGGCTTCTTTGTTGTTCGTTTTTGGTGGAATTTTACTTTCTTACGCAGATGACGTCGTGTGCGGGGACCGTAACGGTCTGTCCGTAAACGCGGACCTCCGTGTCCTCGTCGGTGGCATTCGAGAACGCCATCATATACTTGCCGTCCGCCGAAATATGCTCGCCGAAGAAGATCTTCTTTCCCTTCTCGATCTCCGGAACGGTATCGTAAATGTAGTGACCGTCTCCGAAGAAGAATTCCGCATACTGATCCTTCAAAGCATTCAGCTTACCGACGTGCGCAGCATACTCGGGCATATCGCTGATGATGCACTTTCTGCCGCGGTAGATCGAAACGTCAAAGCGGTAGCCGTTTACGAAGGTGTAGTTGAGCTCGTCGATAAAGCCGTCGCGGCAGTCGTGCTGGAAGCGGTTCGTCGCCGGGATCTCGGGGAAGGTGTGACGGAACAGCGCGTGGAAGCCCGTCTTCGTTCTGTCCGAGTCGTTCTTCTTGTAGTAAACGCCTCTCTCACAACCGTGGAGGAAGTCGACGTAGGTAACGGCAAAGTCATTTGCACATTCGGTTCCGATCGCCTTGTCACCGTAGAGCTCTGCGCGGCACGCCTCGGTGTTCTCCACGCGGTAGATCGCCTCCGAGTCGGCTCTGTTGCCGTGTCTGTGCTTCGGATTGAAGCAGGGTGCGATGTTCTGACCGAGCTGGTCGTAGAAGATCGCGTCACAGCCATAGGACAGCTTCTGACGTGCGTTGTTTACCATAACGTCCTTCCAACGCGGTGCGGCGTGGCAGGCACGGACAAAGGTCTTGTAGCCGTAGTTGCGGAGCACGGTTCCGTTGTTTTCAAACTTGTAGTGGTCCATATGCATATTGCCGTCGATGTCGATCTTTGCAACCTCGTCGCCGTAGTCACGGAAGAAGTCGCTCTTCGTATCGATCAGAATGCCGTTGTTATAGAGGATCACGCGTCCGCCGAGGCGCTGGACCTCTGCGATCGCGTCCTTCAGTGCCTGCTCGCCGCCCATCTCCTCGTCGATCTCGTAAAGCGGATAGCCGTTGTCGAAGCGTCCCTTCCACCAGCCGAATACCATCAGGGTGTCGAGTCCGCTCTTCTTACCCTCGAGGTAGATGCGGGGAAGATCCTCGTACTTCCAGAACATCTCACCGTACTGATGACGGAGGATGATTCTCTGCCAGCCATGCATATCCTTGATCCACTGCGGTCTCGGATGGGGCTTGTAGAAGGTCTCGTCAGCAAAGCGGCGGTAACGCTCCGAGCCCTCTCTCCAGTCACCCTCGGAAAGGGAAACGAAGCAAGGAGCGATCGAAACGGTCTCACCTTCCTTTGCGAAAGGATAGTGGCAAAGCGCGAGCGACATACGGTCGTCAGATGCTTCGCGGGGTGCAACTGCGGTGAGAAGCGAGCACGCGCGGAACTCCACGTCGTGTCTGCCGATGTAGAGGAAATGACCTGCGCTCTCAAGGCCCATCCACGCCATCGTCGCAGGGCGGGGATACGCGAGGACCGACTTGATGTCCTCGTAGTCTGCACTCATATACTCGGTGTGGCTCTTTGCAAGCGCCGCGCGGGGGTTCTCGATCCTTTCACCCATTGCGTTGGGGCGGTAGAGAACGTCCTTCCTGTACGCGGGGTCTGCAACCACCTCGAGGTCAACGAAGGGATACTCGAGCTCGTTGACACGAGCCGCGTCGCGGTTCTCGACCGTAGCGTTGAATGCGAGCATATCACCCTCGTCCTTTACGGTCAGGGTCAGAACAACGTCAAAGTGACGACCGTCGCGACCGACGATGCCATTATACACGATGGTCGTCATACCCTTCTCGAAGGTGATCGACTCAGCGATCTGATCACGCGAGTAGACCGGCATCTCGCGGTAGTACTCGTCGTCCATCATGATACGCCAGAAGTCGCCTCCCTCGCGTGCCTTTGTGGGGAGTCCCGCCGCCGACCAAATTGCGGCGTTACCCTTCTTGTTTACGGAAAATCTGATTTTATTCTGCGTCATTGTAGGATATACCTCCATATTGTAATTCTACATTTCAGTATAGCATATATTCCGTCTCTTTTCCATTGTCGAACCCTGCCTTTTCTTGCATTTTTCGAAACCTCTTGACTTTTCCTCCCATCCATGCTACAATGAAAGAAAAACGAAAGGAGCATCGGGATGCCGTACTTTTCTCTCGATACCCTTCCCTCTACCGCCGTTGCGGGACGAATGAAATACGAAACGGGCTGGCAGCGCTACGGCAGACGCCTCCGTCGGACCGTGCTCTACTACTCATTCAGCGGCTCTCTCCGCTTTACGATCGACAAAAAGGCAATCCTGCTCCCACCGCAGACTGCGCTTCTGCTCGACAAGGGAACCACCTATTCGGTCTATGCCGAGGAGGACTGCGACTATTGCTATTTCCACTTCGACCTGAAGGAGACCACGGAGAAGGAGCTATATTTTACAAAACCCGAGAAGGTTGGTACGGTCGGCAGACTTCCTGCTCGGGAATCGGGCTTTTCCCTTCCCGTCGCCACGCCCCTCTCCGCGCCACGCGAGCAGCTCGAGCACCTCGCCGTCTCCGCGCTCCGTCACGCGCCGTGTACGCGCATCTTTGATAAAACGCGGCTCGACGTCGCCCTCCTTCGCCTTCTGCTCCTGCTCGGAGAAAGCTATGTACTCCCGAGGACCGATTCCCCCGCTTCGAAGAGCAGGAGCACCTATCTCGCGATCCGAGATTACATCGAGGCGCACTATCCCGAGCCTCTCTCGCTCTCCTCAGTCAGCACGGAAATGAACGTTTCTCCGCAGTACGCGGCGCGCATCTTCCGTAAGCACGCCGGAGAGAGCGTGACCGCCTATATCCAGAGTGTTCGGATCAGCAAGGCGCAGGAGCTTCTGCGCTACACGCCGCTGTCGATCTCCGAGATCTCCTTCGCGGTCGGCTTTTCCTCGCCATACTATTTCGCGCGCAGCTTCCAACGTCACACGGGAGTCTCCCCCTCTAATTTCCGCCGCTCCGCGCGCGAGGAGCTCTGAAATCAAAAAATCGGCAGCATAAAGATATTTGGCGCGGGCAGGAACCTCATCTTCTCGGGCGTACACAATCTCCCCGCGGATATGCCGCCGCATCACATAAAAGCGATGATGGATGCATACTTTGATGCCCGTTCGTATGAATAAGCAAAAACACGCACGACCGAAATCGGTCGTGCGTGCTCTCGATTGGAGCTCTATCAAAAAAATCAGTCCGAAACGAGGAGTATCTCCTTGATACAGTCCTGAGTAAATGCGCCTATCGCGCCCCTACTCACTTTGCCTTAGAAGCCTCGAAGCACTCCTTGCAGTAGACAGGTCTGTCTGCGGAGGGCTGGAACGTAACGCGTGCTACGCCGCCGCACTGTGCGCAGGTAGTCTCGAAGTACTGACGAGCAGCGCGCTCACCATTCTTCTTTGCGTCACGGCACGCCTTGCAGCACTTCGGCTTGTTCATAAAGCCCTTTTCCTTGTAGAACTGCTTTTCTCCTGCGGTGAAAACGAATTCGTTGCCGCAGTCTCTGCAGACCAAGGTCTCATCTTCGAATACTTCAACCTCTGCGTTGACTTCCTCGTTGAACATGGTGTTACCTCACTTTAATGGTTAATATTCTACCCCGCACGGCTGCGAACCGAACACCGCTATACGGTTGGGGGCAAAAATCTTGCGAATAGCAAGATCAAAAATCAAATTCTGCACGCGCGTCGCGAAGCTTTTTGCGAATCCGCGTGATCGCATTCGACACGGACTTTTCGCTTTTTCCAACCGCCTGCGCGATCTCCCGAACACTCGCGGCGCCGACATAGTGGCACCAGATCGTGTACTCAAACGGAGACAGGAGACGGCGGATCACCTCATACGTACAGCGTATGCGCTCCTCCTCGAGAAAGGCAGGGACGGTCTCGTCCGAGCAAAGCTCTTCGGGAACCTCCCGAAGCTCCGCCTCCTTACGCTTATTGTACGCACGCATATACGACACCATTCGGTTGGTCATACAGATCTGCGCGTAAAGCCCAAAGCTGACCTTGTCCTGTGAGAGATCGAAGGACAGCGCTGCGCGGTAAAGGCCCATCAGAGCCTCCTGACGAACATCGTCTCGGTCGGTATCCGAACCAAGCTCGGCGGAAAATAGCTCCACGGTCCTCTCGTTCAGCTGAAGATAAAGCTCCATGAGTGCATCAAAGCCGCTGTGCTCGCTTCCCTCGGCGCTTCGGATCTGCAAAAGAAGCGTACGAACGGCGTCCGAGGTCTCGCTCGTCGGCACCTCACTTCTCTTCTCGCGATCCATCATGCTTCCACTCTCCCGGGTACTTGCATCATACACAATCCCCTTTGGAATTGTGCGGTCTCTCCTCGCATAAACGCTTTCGTCTACGAAAGTGGACATCCTAATTATAATATTAAAATTATATAATGTCAAGGGGGTTTTCAAAAATATTTTTGTTGAAGCAGTACACATTTTTCCCTTTTTGTACATTTCGTCCAAATTCGAAACATTCGTTCTGTGGATTTTTCTGTTTTACCCCTTTTTTCGCCGTTGTTTTCTACTGAAAGGAGTCGAAAACTTTGGTACTTATACCAATATAAGCACTACCTTTTTGCCCCCAAAAATCGATGAAATAGTCCTTTTTTTCGCCTACATCACCCCTCAAAAAAGCGGCCGATGACGGACCGCACGAGGGCGTCCGAAATCGACCGCAAGGGATCAAAAAATATAACGTCAAAGCAAATAATTCACATTTCCCGAGAGAAGTGCGACGGTTCCGCGATAGATCGCCTCGGGGCGTTTGCGGAAATTCTGCTCCATCTGGATCGCACGGGCACGGCTGTCGACAAGGATGCGATTCTCAACGAGCAGAACGCCCTTTTCGGTCACACCGCAAATAAACCAGAATCGTCCATCCTCGGTATCCTCAATGCGGCTATGCAGAGTAATATCGCGCTTTTGGAAATCAAGGAAGCGAAGCGCCGCGGCAAGTGCATTTTCGAGAACGGTCGGCGTGCGGGATCTTCCGAGCTCCTCGCAAACGACGCACCCCTTCTCGGTGACGACATAAAGCGGCTCGCCCCGTTCGTTCTTCCCCTCCTCGCGCACCATATCGGTATCGACAAGCTCGGCAAACGCCTCGGCAAAATCAAGATAGATCACGTAATCGGTTTGGAGGATCATATCGCTGATCGAAATATAATCAAGCGGATACCCCACGTTCTGCATCAGATACAGAACGAAAATACGAACCGTCTCACTGCTTTTCATCGGACAACGCCTCTCTTTCATAGGAAAACAACAATTCACACATAAATAAATATCTATTATTGAAAATATTCTACCACATTCCGAAAAAAAATGCAATAGAAAACTTGCTTTTTACGCTAAAATGTGGTAAAATATAAGAGAAAGACAATACGCCGCACATCCTCGTCGCGGCAAAATCCAAAGAAAGTAAGGGTCCCCACTATGGCAATCAATCTCGCGATCCTCGGCTTCGGCGTCATCGGCAGCGGTGTCGCAGAGGTCCTCACCGAAAATAAAAAGCTCATCGAATCCCGCATCGGCAAGGAGATCAACATCAAATACATCCTCGACCTGCGCGAATTCAAGGGGCATCCGCTCGAGCACCTCGTCGTGCACGATTTTAGTGTGATCCTGAATGACCCCGAGGTGTCGGTCGTTGCAGAGATGATGGGCGGCTCGCACCCCGCGTACGACTTCTCGAAGGCGTGCATCGAAGCGGGCAAGAGCGTCGTTACGTCCAACAAAGAGGTCGTCGCCCGCTTTGGCGCAGAGCTTCAGCATCTCGCAAAGAAGCACGGCGTACGCTATCTCTTCGAGGCGAGCGTTGGCGGCGGCATTCCGATCATCCGCCCGATGATGCACGACCTGCAATCGAACGAGATCGTTTCGGTCAGCGGCATTCTGAACGGAACGACGAACTATATCCTTACCCAAATGATCGAGAACGGCGTTTCCTTTGAAAGCGCACTTCGTGACGCGCAAGCAAAGGGCTATGCCGAGAAGGACCCCACCGCCGACGTCGAGGGACTTGACGCCGCGCGTAAGATCGTCATTCTCGCGGCACTCGCATTCGGCGAGATCCTCCGCCCCGAGGACATTCACGTCGAGGGCATCACCCATCTGACGCTTGACGACGTCAAGGTCGCAGAGGCGTTCGGCGCTTCGCTGAAGCTCATCGGACACACCGAGAAGATCGACGGCAGGGTGCTTTGTATGGTCTCCCCCCGCATCGTACCGAGACAGAATCCCCTGTCGGGCGTTTCGGACGTGTTCAACGGCGTGCTCGTCGACGCGAATATGGTAGACAAGGTCATGTTCTACGGCAGAGGCGCGGGCAAGCTTCCCACGGCATCCGCAGTTGTCGCCGATCTGATCGATGTCTGGCAGACCGACGCTCGGGACGTACGCGAGGTCGTATGGATGCCCGTAGAGAAGGACGCGACCGCATCCTTCAAGGACTACGCCTGCCGCAACGTCGTGATCTGCTCGGGCTCTGCTGAAAACGCCTCCGCAGCTTCCGCACACTTCGGCGGCGCTGAGGTAAAGGCGTTCCCCTCCCTCGGACTTCTCGCAGTTATGACCGAAAAGCAAACCGAGGAAACGGCAGACGCGTTCATCGCATCCGCTCCCCTCACGGTCGTAAAGCGCATCCGCGTACTCGATTGATCCTTTTCAGCGAAACAAAGCCGGTCGGCTCCCCTGTCGACCGGCTTTTTACGGAATCCCCCTCTCTCCTCCCCGAATCAAAATACACACGAAAATAAGGAGTTCGAATGATTACAGTATCGAATCTGAGCTTTCAGTATGACAGTCACGTTCTCTTCAAGAACGTCGACCTGAAGTTCACCCCCGGAAACTGCTACGGCATCATTGGCGCAAACGGCGCGGGAAAGACCACCTTCTTCAAGCTTCTCGCAGGCGAGCTCGAGCCGACGAAGGGCGACATCTCCATTCCCGAAAACCTCCGTATGTCGGTCCTGAAGCAGGACCACTTCGCCTTCGACGAATATTCCGTCCTTGACACGGTCATTATGGGCAATGAGAAGCTCTACGCCATTATGAAGGAGAAGGACGCGATCTACGAGAAGGAGGACTTCTCGGATGAGGACGGCGTTCGCGCATCCGAGCTCGAGGCGGAATTTGCCGAAATGGGCGGATGGGAGGCAGAAACCGATGCCTCGCGCCTCATTCAGGGCCTCGGGCTCCCGATCGACCTGCTTTACGCGCAGATGAGCGACCTCAAGGAAAGTGAAAAGGTCAAGGTCCTGCTCGCTCAGGCACTCTTTGGAAACCCCGCCGTGATCCTCCTCGACGAGCCGACGAACGGTCTTGACATCAACGCCGTGATGTGGCTCGAGGACTTCCTCGCCGATTATTTCGGCACCGTCCTCGTGATCTCGCACGACCGTCACTTTCTGAACGACGTCTGCACGAACATCGTCGACATCGACTTTAATGCGATCAAGATGTACGTCGGAAACTACGAGTTCTGGTACGAATCGAGCCAGCTCGTTCAGCGTATGATGAAGCAGCAGAACAAGAAGAACGAGGAGAAGAGCCGCGAGCTGCAGGAATTCATCTCCCGCTTCTCCGCAAACAAATCGAAATCCCGTCAGGCGACCTCTCGCCGCAAGCTGCTTGACAAGCTCACGGTCGAGGAGATCCCCGCATCGAGCCGTCGCTATCCCTTCATCGGCTTCGATATGGATCGCGCCCCCGGCAAGGACATTCTATTCGTACGCGGCATCTCGAAATCGCAGAACGGAACACCTCTGATCAAGGATCTATCCTTCACCGTAAACAAGGACGAGAAGATCGCGTTCGTCGGAAACGAGCCCGCGATCACGGCACTCTTCCGCATTCTGATGGAGGAGGATACCCCCGACGAGGGCGACTTCAAGTGGGGCATCAGCATCACAAAGTCCTATTTTCCGCACGATAACAGCGAATACTTCAACGGTCACAAGGAGACGATCCTCGATTGGCTCCGCCCCTACTCGAAGGATCAGACCGAGAGCTACCTGCGCGGCTTCCTCGGTCGTATGCTCTTCTCGGGCGACGCGGTCTATAAGCCCGTCGACGTCCTCTCGGGCGGTGAGAAGGTACGGTGTATGTTCTCGCGTATGATGCTCTTCGGCTCGAACATGCTGGTCGTCGATCAGCCGACCGACCACCTCGACCTCGAGTCGATCTCGGCAGTCAACCACGGACTTGCGAATTTTAAGGGCAACATCCTCTTCTCCTCGCATGACTACGAGCTCGTGAACACGGTCGCGAACCGCATTATCGAGATCCTGCCCGGCGGCGAATGGAGAGATTTCCTCGGCACCTACGACGAATACGTCGAGCGCAAAAAGGCGGAAGCCGAAGCCGAATAAAAAAAAAAGAGCGGCGCATCTGCAAAACGCAGATGCGCCGCTCTTTTTATGTAAGAAACGCGTAAGAACTCCGGTTACGGAGCAAGGGTGAGGACGCCATCCGTGCAGGAGACCTCCGCAAGCGCTGAATCGGACCTCCAATCCGAGAAGCACAGAACGCGCGAGAATTCCTCCTTCGTGCCGCCGTAATCCAACGATCTGAGCTCCGCACACCCCTTAAACGACCACTCGGAAAAGCAAACCACATTTTTCGGGACGTTCACTTTCGTAAGCGCACGGCAGTCCTCGAAGGTGTTCGGCATAACGCGCGAAAGCCTGCTCGGGAGCGTGATCTCCGACAGCGACCAGCACGCCTTGAAGGCGCACTTCCCGAGCGACGAAAGCTCCTTACCAAAGGTGGCTCTCGTGACGTTGTAGCAACCCGCAAACGCCTCCTCGCCGACCATCTTCACGTTGTCGGGAAGAAGGATCTCGGAAAGCGCGCGACAGGACTGAAACGCCTTCGAGCCAATACTCGTCAGCGTCGAGGGAAGCTTGATCTCGCGAAGACGCTCGCATCCGCTAAACGCGCCCGACGAGATCACCGTAAGCCCCTCGGGAAGCTCTACGGTCCTGAGCTCCTTGCAGTTCTTGAATGCCCAGATCCCGACGCCCTTCACGCTTTCGGGCAGGACGACAGACTTGATCGATTCTCCGTAAAAGGCAGATGCCTCCACCTCCGTAACGGGAAGCTCCCCGTACGTGCTCGGGACAACGACGCGGGAATCCTTGCACGTTCCAAGTCCGCTGACCGAGTAGGACGCCTGATCCGCTCGCAGCGTGAACTCAAGTCCCTCGCTCGGCTTCTCCTTCCCGTCACACGCCGCGAAATATGAAATTGATGTCAACAAAAGAAGGAGGAGTATGATCCCCGCTACGATCCGTTTCACCATTTCCCTATCCTCTCGGAAATTTAATAAAAAGCCGAGAGGGACGCTCGTAAGCCCCCCTCGTGTCGGTTCTGCCCGTTATTCTGCGTTTCCGCTTACCCGATTGTAATTCGAGCGCGGATTGACGTAAGCTCTCCAATCGAGATCTCCGCGGTCGAGCGCGCAAACGAGCACCTCTGCCGTCGCGATATTCGTCGCAACGGGAATGTTATACATATCACACATACGGAGAAGCTCCATATCCGATTCCTTCAGAACGGAGTCTGCGCGGGTGTCGCGAAAATACAGAAGAAGGTCGATCTCGTTATAGGAGATGCGCGATGCGATCTGCGCTTCGCCGCCCTGCTCGCCCGTCATCAGGCGCTCGATCTCGAGTCCCGTTGCTTCGGAAATATACTTTGCCGTAATATTCGTCGCGCACAGGCTGTGCTTACTGAGAATGCCGCAGTATGCGATGCAAAACTGCGTCATCAGCTCCTTTTTCATATCGTGCGCAATGATTGCGATCTCCATTTATGATATCCTCCTTACCGCCGTACGTTGCGTCCTGGGAAATTCGTATTCCCCGTCCATTGTGCGACTATTATACCATACCCTGAACGGATTTGTCAAGAGCTTTTGAACTTTTTTACGAAAAATTCCCCATTTTCTCTCGAAAATTTAGTGAATATTTCTTCTTCCGTGCTTTTTTGATCGTTTTATCACGACCGGACGCCGAAGATTACGAGTCGATCGGCTCGAAATCGGAAGCGCCGTGCTTGCAAAGCGGACAGACAAAATCTTCGGGAAGCGGCTCTCCCTCGTAGACATAGCCGCAGATCTTGCAGACGTATCCCTTCCGTCCCTCGGTCTCGGGACGGGGCTTGACGTTCTCGTGATAGTAGGCGTACGTCATCGTTTCGGCGTTATTGATCACGCGGCTCTCCTCGACCGAACAGATAAACATTCCGTGGGTGTCGAGATCGACGTACTGCTCAACCTTAAGCGACATAAAGGAATTGATATAGCGCGGCAGAAAAACGAGACCGTTGTCCGAGCGGAGCGTCTCGTAATCCGCAAACTTATCCTCGCTTCTTCCGCTTCGGAAGCCAAACTGCCGGAACACGTGGAAGGGTGCATCGACCGTAAGACAGTTAACGTTCATTTTTCCGCTTTGACGGATGATGTGATGCGAATAATTATCCTTGTTGATCGTAACGGCGATCCTGTTCGGCGCGTTCGTCACCTGCGTCACCGTATTTACGATCAGCCCGTTGTCCTTTTTTCCGTCATTCGAGGTGACGACGTAAAGACCGTATCCGATGTTAAACAGCGCCGTAGGGTCGTTCTTATTCGCCGTCGCACCCTGCTGTGCGAGATATTCCTGTGAAAGCTCACTTGCAAGTGCCGTAAGAGCCTCCTTGCTCTCGTCGCTGAGCGCAGAGAGAAGCTTCACACCCGTCTCGGCAAACGTAAGATTCTTACAGCCCTCCAGCATCCCCCGCATCACCTTTGCGGCAAGGGGTGCCCAGCTACCGTTTTCGATGAGGGCGACCGTTCTGTTCGAGAAATTCCGCTCCGTGAGATGCTCGATAAAATCGCGCATATAGGGGAAGATCCCCGCATTATACGTCGTGGTCGCAAGGACGAGCTTCGAGTAGCAGAAGGCGTCCGATACCGCCTCGGCAAGATCACAGCGTGCGAGATCGTGGACGATCACCTCAGGGCAGCCGTTTGCTCTCAGCTGATCCGCGAGCTGCAGCACCGCGCGGCGCGTGTTTCCGTACACCGACGTGTACGCGATTACGATGCCCTCGCGTTCGGGACGGTAGCTCGACCAGATGTTGTAAAGGTTCAGATAATATCCGAGATTCTCGGAAAGCACGGGGCCGTGGAGGGGGCAGATCGTCCTGATGTCGAGCTTCGTCGCCTTCCGAAGAAGGCCCTGCACCTGTGCGCCGTATTTTCCGACGATGCCGATATAGTAGCGTCTCGCCTCGTCCGCCCAATCCTCCACCACGTCGAGGGCACCGAATTTTCCGAATCCGTCTGCCGAGAACAGGATCTTATCGGTGCTGTCGTAGGTCACGATGACCTCGGGCCAATGCACCATCGGGGCAGTCACAAAGGTGAGCTCGTGGCGTCCGAGCGAAAGGGTATCGCCCTCTCCGACGACAAGCTGTCTGTCCTCGAACGCGCTTCCGAAGAAGTTCTTCATCATCGCAAACGCCTTCGCGGAGGAAACGATCCTTGCGCCCGGATAGTTCTTCACAAAATTCACGATATTTGCCGAATGATCGGGCTCCATATGCTGAACCACAAGATAATCGGGCTGTCTGCCGTCAAGGGCATCGCGGATGTTATCGAGCCACTCGTGCGTAAAGCGCTGATCGACCGTGTCGAATATCGCGATCTTTTCGTCGATGATCGCGTAAGAATTATACGAGATCCCGTTCGGGACTGCGTACTGACCCTCAAAAAGATCGATCGCGTGATCGTTCACGCCAATATATTTCACATCATTTGTAATATACACGGTATTCCTCCTTGGGTTGTTTTCCCTTCAATACTAGACAAACTCCCTACGTATTATTCCGACTAAACGGAGAAACTCGAATTATTCGTTCGGTTCAGCACAAAAATACTCCTCAAGTGCAAGCAGGAGTGCCGATTCGAAATCCTCCGCAGCTCCCCAATCGATCCCAAGAAGCCCGCCGCTCGCACCTGCGGCGACGAAAAAGACCTCGCTCCGTCCCTTTCCTGCGGGACTGCACAGCACCGTCATCGTCATTCTGTTGGAATTACGCCACGAATATTTCTCGAATACGCCGACGATCGTTTCGCTTTTATCCGAATTTCGCACGGTGTGCGAGGTGATTTCCTCCGAAGAAAAGAACCGCTCGGTGAGACCGCTGTATATCTTATCGTACGCCTCGCGAGGCGATAAACGGACGTATCGAACTGCCATATGCTTCTCCCTTTCTCAGCTTTGAACGAGTAACTTATTCCTTGGTGCTGCCCGCTTCACCCTCGGGGGTCTCCTCGGGCGCTTCACCGCTCTCCTCACGAATCTTGCGAAGCTCCTCCTCGATCTCATTCTCGGGGATCACCGCGACGAACGCCTTGATCGCGCATTCGATCATTCCGTCATCGGGCTCACGCACCGTGATGCGCTGAAGCCACATACCGGGCGCGGAAATGATACGGGTAAACACGTTTTCGTGTCTTCCCGCGAATTTCAGGACCTCGTAGCCGAGACCCATAATAAAGGGGACGAGGATCAATCTCACGACCGTGCGAAGCCAGCCGGCAAGCGGTGCTCCCGAAACGAGGATTGCGATGGGATCGATGAAAAAGCACACGAAAATGCTAACGAGCACCATCAGAATGAGGAAGGAGGTGCCGCATCGCGGATGGAAGCGGCGTTCGTTCCGTACGTTTTCGACCGTAAGTGCTTTTCCGTGCTCGTAGCAGAAGATCGTCTTATGCTCGGCACCGTGATATTCAAAGGTCCGCCTGATGTCCTTCATCAGAGATACGAGTGCCATATAGCCAACCAGCAGGATCACCTTAAAGAGTCCCTCGAAGACCGACTTCAGAAGGGATGCAAGCGCGGGAACATCGGGGAACAGAAGGACGGGAAACGCCTTCGTCAGAAGTCCGAACAGGGTGGTCGGAAGCCAGATGAACAGGACGACCATCAGAAGAACGGCAAGCACGATCGAGACGACCATAATGCCGACGGTAAAGGCAGACGTACCCTTCTTTTCGTCCGTAGCATTCCCCTTTTCTTCAGTCGCTGCGGCTTCCTTTTCCGCGTTCTCCGCTAAGATCTCGTCGACGCTCCGCCCGCTGCGCTTTGCTTCTTTCTCTGCCGCTTTCTTTGCCTTTTTCGCCGCCTTTTCGGCTTCGAGCTCACGTTCTGCCTCCTCAAGCCCCGAAAGCTCTGCCGAGCGCATCAGGCCCTTGTAACCCGTTACCATCGAATCAACGAAGGCGACGACGCCGCGCACGATCGGGATCTTCTTGACGGCGGTGGTGGCCGACGCCTTGTTCTCCCATTCCTCGAATACGACCTCGCCGTTCGGATCGCGTACTGCCATCGCGGTCTTCTTCGGGCCGCGCATCATAATTCCTTCGATCAGAGCTTGCCCGCCGATCGAGGTCTTCCGCTTCAGCGCGCACTCTGCTTCTTTATTCTTGTCTTTTTTCATAGCCTTAACGCCTCTCCTTCCGCCGCGCCTCCGCGCGGCAGCCCATATAGAGTTATTATATAAAAAATATATGAACGCTATATGAATTCTCGCGCGTTATTTCAAAAAATTCGCCGCACAAAACCATTTTTGCGCACGTCTTTCGCCTTGACAGCGCCTGCGATTTATGCTATACTGTCCTTGTATCCCTGCTTCCGTTTCGGATCTCTTGACGGAAGCAAAAAAGGAAGGAGACGCCGCACTTGAATTTCCCGATCCTGAAGTATAATCGAACCCGTGCCCGACTGATTGCGGTCACGGTCATTTGTCTCGTCGCGGCTCTTGCCTTCGAGCTTCTTTTTGCGAATTTTAATCTCTTTTTCCGTTTTGATAAGACGAACGAGGAGCGCGCGCTCCTCCCCTATCACAGCGGCGCGTTTGCGAAAGAGGACGGGCGTTTCGTTTTACCTCCGTCGAACTCGGGCACGGGCGTCCTCTATTTTGAGAACGTTCCGGGCGGGATCTCGTCGATCACCTTTGACATCCGCTACACCGACAAGTCCGTGAAGGACATCCTTCCCGCGCCGAGCGTCACCGTCACGGCGACCGATCCGCGCACGACCTGGTCGGGCGGCGGCTTTATCACCGTTATAACCGAAACCTTCGCAGTAGGAGAAAACGGACGCTACGAATCGGTAGCCCTGTATCCGTCGATCGTAAACGACGCGAGCGGGGATCTGCGTCTGTCCTTCTCGAACCTCAAGGGCATCGTCGAGCTGCAAAACGTAAGGATCAACGTTCCACCCGCATTCTCGTTCTCCCTTCTCCGCTTTGCGGTGGTTTTTCTCCTTCTTCTAACCCCTGCCTTCCTTTCGATCAGAGGGCTCTTCTTCGGCGTCTACGATCCGTCGAGCAGGGCGCACCGCTACGGCGTAAAAACCGCCGTACTCTTCACACTTCTCCTTTCTCTTTTCTTCGTATCGGCATTTCTGAATAAAAACGAGGCGATCCCCTACCCGCTTGAGGGTGCGGTGCGCTACTATCAGCCCTACGTTCAGCAGTTTGATGCGCTGATGAAGGGACAGCTTCACCTTGACGTGCCCGTCTCCGACGAGCTTCTCGCGCTTGAAAACCCCTACGATTATCTTTCCCGCGTTGATGCCGATCCCCTCTGGGACCGCGCCTTTTTCGAAGGAAAATATTACTCGTATTTCGGAGTCACGCCCCTTCTCGTCGTCTACTTCCCCTATTATCTCCTGACGGGTGCGCTCCCGTCCGACGCCTTCGTCCTTTCGTTCTTTCTCTTCATCACGGCGGTCTTTATCCCGCTCTGCGTCTTGAAGTGGGTCGACCTGCACGAAAAGCGCCGTCTCCCACTCTCGGTCGTATACCTCGGTGCAATCACCGCCTTCGTCGGCTCAATGATGCTTCTGATCGCGCGCAGTGTGACGCCCTTCTATTATATTGCAACGCTTTCCGCAAACGCCTTCCTCTCGATCTTCCTTTACCTCATTCTGAAGGCGGTCGAATGCAAGCGGCTTCGTGACCGCGCCATTCTGTACGCGCTTGCGGGTCTTGCCTATGCGCTCGTGCTCCATTCCCGTCTGAACGTCGCGCTTCTCGGTGCGTTTATCGTGATCCCCTACCTCATCTTCCGCGTGCTGAAGCGGAGAGAGTCCGAGGACGCGGCAGAAGCGTCAGAGGACACGGTAGAAACGTCAGAGGGCACGGTAGAAACGTCAGAGGGCACGGCAGAAATCGAGGGCACGCGCCCCGGGCGGCGAGAAGCCGTCCCCTCGCGTCTTTTGAGATCTCTGTCGCGTCTCCGCTCGTTCTTCGCGCCCTTGCGGGAGCTTCTCATCTCTTCCCTTGCGCTCGGGCTTCCCGTGCTCGTCGGACTGATCGCACTTCTCTCGCTAAATCACCTGCGCTTCGGTTCGATCCTTGAGTTCGGAACCTCCTATCAACTGACTGTCAGCGACGTCCGCTACAATGTGGTCACCCTCAGCGATCTCTTCCCCGCAGTCTACCATTATTTCTTCCAGGATCTTGAAACGTCGGCATTCTTCCCCTTCTTCTCGATCGGGCGGGAGTCCTTGTCGGATTACGGTCGGTACGTCTATACCGACTCGAGCTTCGGACTCTTCTCACTCCCCCTCTTCTGTTCCCTTTTTGCCTCCCCCGCGCTCCTGTTCCTGAAGGACCGGACACGCTACGAAAAGCTATTGCTCATCTTTCTGATCCTTGGACTGTTCACGGTCGCCCTCTTCAACTTCTCGCTCGGCGGAGTCATCTTCCGCTACGTTGCCGATCTTACGCTTCTCGCGTCTCTCGGCTCGGTCTTCCTGTGCTTCGCGCTTCTCTCGGACGCACCGCCCGCCAAAGGGGACGGCATTGACGGGGGACTTTCTGCTGTAGACAGAACGAAAAAACGTGCTCTTACCGTAGCCGTTCTCCTTTTCTTCGTGGCTTCCTGTACGGTCGCGCTCCTGCTGTCGATCTCTTATAACGGAAATCTCACGAAATACGCGTCGGGAGTCTTTATCTCGGTCAAGCGCTTCTTCTCTCACGGATAAGAGACTTCATCCGCACAAATCCCACACGGAGGGGCTATTTATGGAACTCGAAAGCAAACGCTTTACTATGCTCGACGAATCCTTCGTCTGCCATCACTGCGGCAAAACGGTCGAGCCGCTCGGATATTCCGCGCGGAATCACTGTCCCTTTTGCCTTTGGTCTCTGCATCTCGACGTCAACCCCGGCGATCGCGCCGCTGATTGCGGCGGGGATCTCGAGCCGATCCGCGTTGAGATCGACTCGAAAAAGGGCTATATGATCGTACACAAATGCAAAAAGTGCGGTGCGATCCGAAGAAACCGCACGGCACACGAGGCAAAAAATCAGCCTGACGATCTCCGTTTGATCATCAAGCTGACCGCTGCTGAAATAAGATAAACGCATCAATATTCATTCGGGAGGTTCACTATGGATACTATTCGTCTTCAAAAAAAGGGAAAAACACTCCTCGTCGCGCATCGCGGCTGCAGCGGACTCGAAAAGGAAAACACAATGGCTTCATTCATCGCGGCAGGAAATCGCTCCTACTACGGCATCGAGACCGACATTCACAGAACGAGGGACGGTAAATATATCGTCATTCACGACAGCTCGACTGCACGCGTGGCAGGAAAGGATCTCACGGTCGAGGAGACCGACTACGACGTACTCCGTTCGCTTCCCCTCTGCGACATCGCGGGAAATTTCGGCCGCATCGATCTCCGTATGCCCGATCTCTCCGAATATATCTCGGTCTGCAAGCATTACGGGAAATACGCGGTGCTTGAACTCAAGAACGCCTTTGCGGAGGAGGATATCTACGAGATCTGCGCAATCATCGACGGGCTTGGCTATCTCGACAGAACGATCTTTATCTCCTTCTGCTTTGAAAATCTCGTTTTTCTCCGCAAAAAATATCCGACGCAGGCGGCACAGTTCCTCACGAAGAAATTCACGGACGATCTCCTCGACCGCCTCAAGGCGTATGGCCTCGACCTCGATATCCACTATAAGGCTCTTGACAGCGAAAGGATCGCGCTTTGCCACGAGAACGGCATTCTCGTCAACTGCTGGACGGTCAACGACATAGAAACAGCAGACAGGCTGATCTTGTACGGCATCGATTTTATCACGACGAACATTCTTGAGTGAATCCCCCCCCTATTCGTCCACATAACAGAAAACACGCCACCGAACATCGGTGGGGCGTTTCTTTTTCGCATTCTGACCGCGGGGATCAGTTTGCAAGGCCGGAGCTTTCGATACCCTGTACGAGGAACTTCTGTCCCGCGCAGTAGAGGATCAGGAGCGGTGCAAGCACCATAAGTCCTGCCGTATTGTTGATGACCGTCTTCAGGTCGGGGTTCTCCGAAACGTCAAGAGACATCGTGATCGGGACCTGAATGACGTCGTCCATAAACAGACTCTTATTCGTCGGGTTGAAGGACTGCGTGTAGAAGTTATCCGTCCACTGCCAGCAGAATGCAAAGATGAAGACCGTGATCATCATCGGGATCGACAGAGGAAGAATGATCTGTAAGAAGGTACGGAAGGTACCCGAGCCGTCCATGTACGCCGACTCCTCGAGCTCATCCGGAACACCGTGGTAGAACTGACGAAGCATAAAGATATACAGGCCGTTCTTGAACGCGAGGCCGGTGAGGGAGAGGAGATAGATCGGAATATCGGTTCCGAGGAGGTTGATGCCGTTCTTCGTAAACATCTGGAAGGCCTCGGAGTCGGGGAAGATATCGATCATCTCGAAGAAGCTGTTGTTGATCGTCGTGATGCCGAACAGGTTGATGCCGCCTCCGTTCAGGAACTGGAAGATCCCCAGCACGTCGAAGGAGGAGAAGTTGATGTACATCGAGCTGTACAGCGTCTGGTGCGGCACGATCATCGTGAAGATAACAGCCATAAAGACGAGCTTATTACCCTTGAACTTGAACTTCGCAAGTCCGTATCCGATCAGACAGCAGATGAAGACCTGGATCAGCGCCGTGCTTGCTGAAAGGATAAAGGTATTGACGAAGGCCTCAAGGTAGCCGTTCTGCATCCAGACTTCCTTATAGATCCTGACGTTCCAATGCTTCGGGATCAGCATAACCGTGGGGTCTGCCAGGTCGTCGAGGCTCATGAAGGATCTCATCAGCATCGTAAGGAAGGGGGAAAGGATTACGTACGTAATACCGATCAGAAGGACGAGACGGAAGATAAACCATACGACCTTCTTCAGGAAGAAAAGGCTGAGGAATTTCGACATCAGACGCTCTTTCAGAGGCGTTCTGTCGAATTCAATACGAATCTTATTTTTCGTTTCCTTTTTTACCTTAGGCATGGATTCTTGATTCATATTCTTTTCCTCCTTTCCTTAAGCATCCTTCTTCTGATAGAAGACGAAGCCGCTAAGCAGAAGTGCTACGATTCCGATGATACCGATAACGATCGATACGTAGATCCAGCCCATTGCTGCGGATACACCGTCGGTCGGAAGCGCACTGTAATTCAGCACGTAATCCATGACGACGTTGTTGACTGTAAAGCTATCGATGACGGTATAGACCGCGTTAACGAGGATCATCGGCGAGATCATAGGCAGGGTGATCTTCCAGAAGGTCTCCCAAGAGGTCGCACCGTCGATCTGACACGATTCGTAGATCGCGGGAGAGATCGACTGCAGACCGGTAAGGAAGATCAGGAACTGAACACCCGAGCGGCTGATGATCTCCTGAACGCTGTTGATCGCGCTGACGACGATGTCTACGAGCTGTTCGCCGATCTTCATGCTCGAGAAGAGCATCTGAAGGTCGAATGCGGATACCAGCTCGTTCGTCGCGTTCTCGCCCGAGCCGTCCGAGATACCGTCGGCACCGGGGTCGAAGTTCGGGTCGAGATTCTCAAGAATACCGACCGAAAGAACGACGGGGATGAAGAAGACTGCGCGGAAGAAGGTTCTTCCGACCATCTTCTGGTTCAGAATGACCGCCATAAAGAGCGAGAAGATAACGATCATCGGGATATTCAGCGCAAGCGTCCTAAGACCCGTGATCAGAGTGGGAACGAAGTTTACGTCCTTAAACAGTGCTGCCTGATAGTTTTCGAATCCAACGAACGTGGATTCAAACACACCGTTTCCGAGAGGCTCGACCACACAGAAGGTGTAGGTGATCGAGTCAACGAGGATCGGCAGATAGATCAGGATAAAGCCAATGATGAACGGGGCTACGAACCACCATCCCGAGCGCGCCTTCCGGGCGTTCAGGGAAGAAGCCCTTTTCTTCTTCTTCCCCGCCTTCGGAGCAACAGTGGTATTTTGAAGATTCATTTCACTGGTCATTGTCTTCTACCTCACTTTCCGCCGCAGGAATCTTCTGATAGCTCTGAGATTCCACGCGGTAAGAAACTCCGTCGATCTCCACCACGACTGCGTAGTTGCAGTAATTCAAGAGGAATCTGGTTCCGTTCGAATAGGTTACAACAACGATGCTGTTCTTATCAGCACTATACTTGTTATAAACCTCTTCCTCTTCCTCAAGGACCTCGTCCTCCTCCTTCTCTACGATCTCGTCGTAGCGGTAAAGGAGCTCGGTGAACTTGGGAGCAACGTCAAGCAGACGCTCATCCTCCTCTGCGAGGCTGTTGACCTCTTCGATCGCCGCGAGGTATCTCTTGACCTCATCAAGCGCGATCGCCTTTTCGTATGCAGCCTCTGCAAGGGTGACGACCTTTTCGGCGTCATCGACGACTGCCTCGTAGTTTTCCTTGGTGTACTGAGCGTACGCCTCGGCAGCTGCGAGAGCGGCCTGACGCTCTATATAACCCTCCTCGCCCTCGGCAATGGGCTGCTTCTGCAGCGTCTCATAGACCGAAGCCGCGGTGTTCATTGCCAGTTCGAGAACGTTCTTGTGCTTCTGTGCATTCTTCGCGTAAGCGTTGATGCCGGTCGAGGAATCACTCGGAACGATCGCGTAGAGGCTAGAGAGCGTATCAAAGGTTGCGGAGAGTGCTTCAGCTGCCGCCGCAAGTGCGTTCAGCTGTGCCGCAGAGGGTGTCTCTGCGTTGAAGCAAGCTGCAAATGCCGACGAGAAGCCTACCGCCTGTTCAGTGAACTCGGGCGTGTTCTCGTAGAACGTAATGATCGTGTTCGTCGACTGAGGCGATGCCTCGAAGAGGTCGCCGAAGTAGCCGAACTCGGTGTTGAGAAGAATCGCCGCGTTCATCAGAGGCGTGAGCGCTGCAGAGAGCTCTGCGGAGGTCGCCTTCTTTGCCTTGTAGCGCGTGTAGATCTCCTGGTAGGTCGTCCAACGCTCCGCGAAGGTGTTGTAACGCCCGTTGAAGCCGACCTGGTTCTTCTTATTTAAGTAGGAGTTGAAGATCTCTGCGTACTTCGGTTCCTCGGTCACAGCCTGAATACCAAGCGTATTGAGGATCTGATCGAGTGCCGCCTTTGCGGTGAGGTCGTTCTTTTCAAGACCGATCTCGTAGGCACGGAGCACATTCTTCGTCTCGAACTTAACGGTAGGCTGTACGGTGAGATAACCGCACGCCGCGTAGAGATAGAACTGATATGCGCTGATCTCACAAACTGCGTTGCCCTTCGCGTCGGTCAGCGTTGCATTTCCGTTGACGGTGTACTCGTATGCGCCCTGTGCCATTTCATAGACACTCGGTGCGATCGAACCGATGGTTGCGACTGCCTCAGCCGTATCCTCGATCAGACCCCATGCGAGCTCACGGATATACTCCGAAACGCCGTCGGTGGTTGCGAGGATCTCGTAAGCTGCGATCGCATTCTCATATGCAGTACGAGCTGCAAGCTCGGAACTGTACGCCTGATGTGCGATGTAGTTGACCGAGCCGTTCTGTGCCTGGTCGAAGAACTTCTGAAGCTCTGCCGCAGCGGAGTTGAGGGATCGTGCCGCATCACCGAGGATGGAAGACGTGCCCGTAATCTCGTTCGCGCCGCAGTCGCCGCCGTTGTAGACCTTGATGTAGTTCTGAACGGCCTTGTTGAAGTTCTGGATCGCCTCTCTAAGCTCGCCGCTCTTATATTCCCCGCCCTCGGTGTAACCGAGCTTCAGGATCATAGCGGTCTTATAGCCCTCGAGCTTCGAAATCTCTGCCTTTACGGCAGCGCTGTTGATGCGGATCAGCTGACGCGCATTCAGAATGGTCTGAATGTTTTCGAGTGCCTGAAGGTTCAATGCCTCGCGCTCTGCCTCGATCGACTCAAGGATCGCTGCGTCGAGGTCTCTGATCGCCTCGTCAAGATCGGGCACACGAAGTGCATCAATGAATTCGTGGTTTACGATCGTTTCAAGCTGAACGTCCGAGAGGAGCGAATTCAGCTCGTTGTAAGTCGAAACGACGTCGTCGAACCAGATATCGTAGCGGATCGAATAGTACTGGCTGAGTCTCTGATGGTTCTTCAGCGTGGTCGTATTCTGATACGACAGGAGGAAGTTGATGGACGCGCCATTCTCGATCGCCTTCAGGAAGGCGTAGTTCAGGTTACCCTCCATATTGATGGGAGTGCCTGCGAACTGCACGTAGCCGTGGAGCACGATTCCCATGAACGGAACCGATGCGCTCGATCTGATGAAACGGCTCGAGTCGAGCGGAACGTCGAGAATGTAATCGACGTACTTCCAGGTATACGCGTTACCACCGCTCGTCATTACGTAATCGTAATTCTCGTCGAAGTAACGGAATGCCTTGATGGTATGCGACTTCGAGTCCTCGCGGTTGTACGGATCTTCCTCGTCAAAGTCCGAGTTAAGCTCAGAGCCCAGCGTTCCGACCGAGATCGAGGTCTTGTAGTCGGTATCCTTGAAGTGCTTCATGTAGTTCGTAGTCAGCTTCGTGTAGAAGTGCTCGTAATATGCCGGAGAGAGGCAGAGCTCGAAGTAGCTGACAAACGCCTGCTTCGTCGCAGAATATTCACGACGGCTGGTATAACGGTTATCGATACTCTTTACAACGTGCTTACGAAGCGAGAGTCCATCGACCATACCCGTTTCGGATACGAAGACGAAATCGAAGTCCGGGAATACCTTATAGCCCTTCTCGTTTGCATCCTTGAGAAGCTCGTTAAAGCCCTTCTTGCCGCCGACTGCCTTTTCCCAATCGAGCTTATACGGAACGGTCGACGACATACCGCCGTTCGAGTAGCCGGTCAGCTTGAAGTTTACATTCGTAATGCCGATGTTTGCAAGATCCGCGTACATCTTCGAAACGTCGTCAAACGAGGTGAGTGCGACGGTTACGTCAACGGGGATCGACATGATCTTCTGCGTCGTATCGACCGCACCGAAGGTGTTGATGTAAAGCGGGATATCCTCCTCGACGTCCTCCTCGGTAAGAGGCGTCAGGACCTCGATGGATTCGAGGTAATCGCGGTATGCCGAAGCCATACCCATGTAGGTGCACTCGTAGTAGTCGAAGGTCTGACCCTCGCCCATGTCGTGCTGGATCTGCTCTGCGACATCGTCGTCGGTCAGCATCACGTACTTAATGGTATAGTTTCCGGTATACTTTCTCGAGGAAACGACCTCCCACATAGCGCCACTGCTGTTCGACGTGGAGGAGATTGCATCCTTCAGGTTGTAGGTGTCCTTCGGACGCGGGAAGTAGGTCATCTGGACCGAGTGATACTCGTGCGTCGTCTTACCGCCGTGCGAGCTGGTAAGCTTCGCCATCGAGTCACCCTCCGTGATGATCGCAACGAAGCCGCGATCCTGCTCATATTCACGGACCGTCTGGTCGGGAGCAAGCTTGGTCAGATGCTGCGTCTCGACGATACCGAATACGGGATAACGAATGGTTTCCTGGTGGGTTGCCGTAATGGTCTGGTACGCGTAGTCAACGCCGTATACCTGACCGCTGATGCTGGTCGAGGAAAGCTTACGCAGCTCCTCGAAATCAAACAGCGCACCCGATCCGTCCGGGAAGAAGGTATAGCCCTCGTTCGGGGACATACCCGATCCCATATAGGGGAGGACGGTGATGTTTTCGAGCGTGTAACGGGACTCGTCGAAGCGGAGACCGTTTGCGGGAAGCGTTACGCTCAGACCTTCACTACCGAGGATATACTCGAGCGCCATCTTGAAGAGCGGAGGATTCTGCTCCTCGCCCTCGTATTCGGTGAGCTCGTGGTCATAATCCAGATCCTCGTAGGTGTACGAGGGAATGTAGGTCTTGATAAGCATCTCGAGTGCCGCAAGCTGTACCGAGGTGATCTTTTCGTCGATGGCGTATACGTCCATCTTCTTTACGATCGGAAGCGTTGCGACCATCGAGTCGTAAATGACGTCGGTGTCGGCCATATCAAGGTCGTACAGCACGTACCACTTGATGACCTTATTGATCTTCAGCTTGCCGACCTCACCCTCGGACTTGAGGGCTTCCTCGATAACTGCCTTGATCTTGGTCTCGAAACGGGTTCTCTCGATCAGTCTCGGAACGAGCATCTTCGCTTCCTCTCGGCCGATGGTATACTCGACACGGAGACCGTTCTTGATGTTCTTAACCTTGATCTGACCTCTCAGAGAGGTCTCCTCGAAGCTTGAGAAGGTCGTCGTAACACCGGTGGACTTATCGGTGTATTCGACGAGGATCTGGGACATCAGCTGGCTGAGCTGCTTACCCTTTGCCGTCGAGGCTCCAATGTTATAGGGGTTCGTAAAGAGGATCTCCTCGGTGGTGAGGTTCTTACAAGCCACCTCGCCCGAGTACTCGTCGACGTAGAGCTGATAGCCGTTCTGCTGGAGACGAAGGTCCATCGTCGCGAGCTTCTCGGACGGCGTATCGAATACGTCAGCCTCAAGCCATTCAAGGTCCTTGTTTACGAAATAGTTTACGGTAGCATCGGCAGGATCCGCGCTACTGATGGTGTAATAGGTATACGACACCTTCTCGGCAACCGTGCCGGAGGTGGGCGTATCCGTTGTTCCTGTGGACGCATCCGCCGCAGCGATCGTCACCGAGCACGCACTGATCACAAACAATACGGCCAGGAACATTGATATTATTCTGCTGAATTTCATAATATTTCCCTTTCCTCCGGTTTGTTACATACGATAGCTGACTTCGGTGATGATATTGGAAACAAGACCGATGACCTTACTGAGAAGCGTCGTGAACAGGAGCGCAATGAACATAATGAAGACCATTGCGGCAAGCGTTCCGATGATCGTCAGAACGTTCTTTCCGAGCGAGTAATCGTGAATCGTCATGACGCCGAAGAAGAGCAGCATTCCGACCCAGATAAACGCGACGGTAATGAGCATATTGATCATATCGATCTCTGCCTTCAGCGCTACATTCGAGAAAATCGTCGAAAGAACGATGAAGAGCGGAAGCGGTGCGAGCGAGTACGAGGTCGCAATGAAGATATCCTTCATATTACCCTCGCCCTCGAACAGTGTGGTAAGGCACCAGTTGCCGATGACGAACAGGGCGAGCGGGAGAAGAACACCCGTGATCTGTGCCATAAAGGACGAATAGGTCTCTCTCGGATTACTGATGTAGCCGGTTCCGATATTCTGATAGTAGAAAGCAAGGATCGTAATACCGATATAGACGAGTGACGCCCGTATCGATCCGCGTTTTTCGTGCTTCATATCCCAGTATCCGTCGAACGGATGGAACATCGTATGGAAGCAGAAAAGCACTTCCTCCTTGAAGGTACGCTTTCCGGCAGTGACTGCCGCCTTCGCGTTGACCTTGTTTGCGTACTTCATAACGACCACGAGGATCACGATCGCCGCAACCACGATAACGGGAAGCAGGAGGATCCAATCAGCGATCCACTGCTTACGGATCTCCTGATAGGATTTCGAGTAGTTCGAGGTATCGTATGCTGCTCTGAAATATGCGAGGGAGTCCTCAAATGCACCGTCACGGTACAGCGCGTTACCGATTCCGACGTATGCCGCGTCGAAGTTCGAGTTACGCTTCAGAATCTCCGTCCAGTCCGCGATCGCATCGTCGTAAAGCTGCGCGTTCTGGTTTTTGATCGCCTCGATCAGAATATCTCCGTACTCGGTTCTTTCGTACACCGTAATGGTTGCATTCGATTTGTCGAGCACGAGGAAGGTATCACCCTGATAGACCACCGACGTGATACTCATAAGGCTACCGATCTGCTGACCGGTGTCGCCGAATGCGTACAGCAGGTTGCCGTTGAAATCGTAGGTAAAGATTTTATTTCGTTTGGAGTCTGCGATCGTCCAGGTCTTTTCGGGACCGACCGCAACGTCGATGACGGTTGAGGGACCGCTGATCGCGTCAGCTGAGTGTGCTCTCGTCATATCGACTTCACCCGCCGGAGGCCAGAAGCCGTTACGCTTCATGATCTCATCGCCCTTTGCATTCAAAAGCTTTACGGGCGAGTACTTACCGCTGCTTGACTTACTGCGGATAAAGGACTGGACGTCCTCCTCCTTGATGTAAGACGTGGTCGCGTACACGAAGCCGTCGGGCGTGACTGCGATGTTGTTGTAGGAGACCGAGACGTTCAGAACGCTCTGCGATCTCTGCTCGTCGGTCTGGAAGCGACGGATCAGGATCTGCCAGAAGGAGAGCGAGACCGCCTGTGCACCGATGAAGCCGGTAAAGGTACCGTCATCGGTCATAACGATGATACCTTGATAGGTATCACGCGATACGACGAAGAGTCTGTCGTACTTATCGACCGCGATCGCAATCGGCGAGTAGATCGCATCCTCATCGAAAAGCGAGCTCTCGGGAGCGGGGATGACCGAGCGGAAGTTACCCTCGAGGTCGAAGGTGACGATTCTGCCCGCGTCGGTATCGCAGACGTAGATGGTATCCTCGGTGACGTAAAGTCCCTGAGGGGAGGAGAGCTCATCCGGAACGCCATCCTCGTTGACAAAGGTCTCGATCAGGAATTTTACCTTTCCATATCGGTCGTTTACAACGATTCGGTTGTTCGCTCTGTCCGCGATGTAGATGTTCATATCCGCATCGACGACGAGGTCGGTCGGTGCATTCATCGGCACCAAAAGTCCCATCGTATCCGAATCCATTACCTTGATCGGGGTATATGCATCCGGGGAATACAGCGGCGTGCCGCTGATCGAATACGTATAGGTCTGATACGGGGAAGCTGCGCTTGCGGGGACAATGAGCACGCCCGCCATCAGTACGACTGCAAACAGGAGCGCAAATATTTTCTTTTTCATATAAATCTTGCCTCCTTTTTTAGTCTTTCATACCCGAAGAGCCCATCGTTTCGATGATGTTCGACTGGGAGATGACGAATACCGCAATCGGCACGAGCATCATAATAACCGTGGATGCCGCGTGAGCACCTGCACGCTTGATACCGCCTGCCATGATCTGACCAATCGCGTAGTTGAACGACTTCAGCTGCTCGGAGTGGATGTAAGTCGAAGAGCCTCTGTTCCACAGATCCTCGAAGCAGTAGATGATCAGCGTGAGCCAAGCGGGCTTAACCATCGGCATCGCGATAATCCAGAAGGTACGGAGCTCACCCGCGCCGTCAAGACGGGCACTTTCAAGGACTGCATTCGTAACGTTGGTGTCCATGAACTGCTTCATCAGGTAAAGACCAAGCTTATAACCGAGAGCGGGGATGATCAGCGCCCAATAGGTATCGACCATGTGAAGCTTCGACATGATCATGAAGGACGTAATACCCGTAACGGTAGAGTGGAACATCAGCGAGGTACGAACGAGCTTAAATGCAAATTTGCGACCCGGGAACTTGATCTTCGAGATCGCGTACGCTGCAAGAGACGCCGAGAAGAGGTTACCGAAGGTTCCTACGAGCGAGGTCAGTACGGTATTGAAGATGTAACGGGAAAACGGGACCCACGAGGTACTCATCAGAGTAAAGAGGTCGGTATAGTTTTTACCCGTAGGATTGATAACGTAGAATCGGGGCGGGAACATCCACAGCTCGTCAAGGGGCTTGAAGGACTGGATCACGACGTAGTACATCGGGAGGAACATGAATGCGCCCAGAATCACAAGGATTATCGAAATCATCGCGTCACCGCCGCGTGAACGGGCGAGGACGACTTTGTGTCTTCTAGTTCTTAATTTTGCCATATTATCTACCCACCTTAGAAATGACCTTCTTGACGAGCGCGTTCGCGCCGATCATGATAACGAACAGCACGACGGCAATGGTGGAAGAGTATCCGATCTCAAATCGTTGTCCGCCGTAGTCCTCCAGATGGTGCATGATCGTATGCGCACAGTAGTTAACCGACGGGAAGCCGCAGAGTGCGGTAACGATTCCGCCAAAGCCGAAGGAGTTCGTGATTGCCATAATAGCACCGAACATCAGCTGCGGCTTCATCGTAGGAAGGGTGATGTACCAAAGCTCCTGCCAACGGTTCTTGACACCGTCGACGGCGCCCGCCTCGTAAAGCGAATGGTCGACGCCCTGAAGACCTGCGATAAACGAAAGAAACGCTGTACCGAGCGAGGTCCAAAGGGATACCACGATACAAAGGGGCATGACATAGTCCTCGTTCTCGAAGAACGCAATCGGTTCTCCGATCATACCCATATTGATCAGCGTCGCGTTGACCCATCCGTAGGAGTCACTCGAGAAGAGTGTACCCCAGATCAGGTAGACCTGACCTGCGATGGACGGTGCGTAGAAGATCAGCGTAACGAACGAACGGACGAGCGGTGAAAGCTCGTTGATAAACCATGCAACGAGGAAGGATATCAGATAGGACGCAGGACCTACGACCACTGCGAACATAAAGGTGTTTTTAACACAGATGAGAAAGATATCGTCGTCGAGGAAGAGACGGATATAGTTTTCAATACCCATCCAGGACGGAGTCTCAAGCAGGTTAAAGTCTGTAAAGCTGAAATAGATGGACAGCGCGACGGGAACGACGGTAAACAGGGTGAAAACGAGCATAAAGGGTGCGATCATTGCATAACCGACCTTATTGCGCTTCATTTCCTTCCAGATCCATTGAGCCTTCGTCATGTCCTTTCTGGAAACAGCTTTTTTCTGTTTCACTTTTGTAGGCATATGCTCTTTATCTCCTTAACTAAATTTTCGAGCGAAGGATTTACGGGACCTCCCCATCGGAGCCTCCCTTATGGGAAAGCCCCGACAACGGAGTACACCGTATCGTTATATAATAATGTAACTTATTATGTTTTTCGGTGACTTATTTGTAAGTCTCGTAAATCTCAAGCGCCGTAGCGGCCTCATTGATATACTCAACGACTTCCTCGAACAGAGTCGCGTTTGCGGTCTTAAGGTCGGAAGCAAGGGCAAAGAGTGCGGCGTAGTCTTCTTGACTCTTGTAGAGAAGTCCGGTGTCTCCGGCTGCTCTTTCATAGAGGTCGTCATAGCTTGCATTCCAGGAGCCCGAGCTCTTAAGCTCTGCAAGGGCCTCCTTCGCCTGATCCATACGCTTTTCAGCGAGGGTCTGGTCGAGTGCAAGTGTTTCAAGGTCAAATTCCTCGCGCTTACGCGTGATCTCCTTATTGATCGTGATGATGTAGGAGAGGAGCTCCTCGGAGGGGTCTGCGGATTTGTTGTACGCTGCAAGGAATGCGAAGTTGGTGTATCTGCCGATGATGTACGATCCGGGATAGTTCGGGATCGATGCAAGGCTGTTGAACTGTGCCTGGAGCTGCTCAAGCTCGTCGGACGTCCAGGGCATATCCGCAAGCGCGTGGAGATTTGCGGTCGAGTGCTTTGCGGACGGACCGATGATCGCGCACATTTCCTCGGAGTAGGTCGACTGACATTCAGCACCGACGTGCCACTTCATAAACTGCCAAGCGTTGTACTCGTTCTTGCAGCCGACGATCATAACGATCGCGGAGCAGGAGGAAACTGCCACGTTGTTGATCACGGGGTTACCGTTTGCATCCATGATCTCATTTCCCTTCGCATCGGTCTCAATGATACCGGGAAGCGGGTAGAAGCTCCAGAGGCCCTCAATCTCGGTCGCGAAGACCTTGAGGTGGTTGTAGGTTGCCGTGTAGCTTGCAAAGCCGATCGGCATCTCACCCGTTCTGAATCGGTTCGCGAAGTCGTACTTGTAGGGGAAGCCGTACTGCGTGAACAGGTTACACATCATATCGAAGGACTTGAGCGCAATGTTGGAATCGAGGTTGATTCTCATTCCGTTATCGGCGAAAAGCTCGCCGCCCTTCTGATAGAGGAAGACCTTATAGTCGTTGTGCATACCGATCGCCATGTTGTTCGCCTGAAGCGTCGGGATCGCCGCAAGGACGTCGTCCCAC
>JAZSIN010000066.1:0-8015 GCA_045533845.1 Eubacteriales bacterium
CACGTCGGCGCACTTCTTTCGGAGAAGGGCTACCGCATCGTAAATATCGATTCGACCGTTCTCGCACAGGCGCCGAAGCTCGCGCCGCACATTCCATTGATGCGAGAGAACGTCGCGTCCGCACTCGGAATCGATGCTTCAACGGTCAGCGTCAAGGCAACGACCGAGGAGGGACTCGGCTTCACGGGCGACAAAAGCGGGATCGCAGCGCAGGCGATCGCTTTGATCGAGTGACAGAACAAACGGCGGAGGACGGGCGATCCCCCGCCAAAGCGAAGCGGGCGGCTGACGCCGCAGTGCGTTTCTCTTTCTCAGACGTCCTCTCTTTTTTTCGTCTTACGCATTCCCGCTCCGCACGCTTTCCTTTCTGCCGTAATACAGAATATGTCGTTTTTTCGGCTTTTGACACGGTATATCGAAGAAAGAAGCTTCCCCTGCGTGCTCCTTATTTTACAGAAAGGCTGAACCTATTATGATCTACATTTCCCCCTCCCTTCTTGCCGCCGATTTTTCCCGACTCGGCGAAGAGGTCCGGCGCATCGCGGACGCGGGCGCGGATTATCTCCATCTCGACGTGATGGACGGAGCATTCGTGCCGAACATCAGCTTTGGCGCACCCGTGATCTCGGCGCTCCGCTCCGAATCCTCTCTCATTTTCGACGTACATCTGATGATCGAGGACCCGATCCGCTATATCGACGTCTTTGCAAAAGCGGGGGCGGATATCATCACCTTCCACTACGAAAGCTGCTCAGATCCCCGCGCCGTGATCGAGGCGATCAAGGAAAAGGACATCCGCGTCGGTATGGCGATCTCGCCCGACACCGACGTTGAAGCGGTGAAGCCCTATCTCGGGGAGATCGATATGCTCCTCGTGATGACGGTCTACCCCGGCTTCGGCGGTCAGCAGCTGATCCCCCGCACCCTGCGAAAGGTGCGCGAGGCGAAGGAATACGCCCGTCTAAGGGAGCTGTCCCTCAACATCGAGGTCGACGGCGGCATTTACGACAGTAACGTTCATCTCGTCACCGAGGCGGGCGCAAACGTCATCGTCGCGGGCTCTGCGATCTTCGGCTCGAAAACGCCCCGCAAGGTGATCCTTGCGATGCGAAAGGAAGCCGAGGAGCATCCCTACACCCCCGAAACCGTCTAATTCGCCCGTTTTCTCGTATTTTGACGGAAACTATCGATTTTCGAGAGAAAATGTGGATAATGTCTCCAAAAAATTTTCGGGAAGCTATTGCAATTTGGATTTCGGTGTGGTAGAATATAGTATGAATAATCGGATCGGAGTCCCTTCGATCCCCCACCCCCAAAAGACAGTCCTGCCGCCACGTGCGAGCAAGGAAGGATACATATGACAAAAAAAGCAAAACTCGTCTATACGATGCTGATCGCAGTTTGCGTTCTCATTATGGTCGGTATAGGCCTTATGACCTACTTTATGGCAAAGCCCGGTAAAGAGGCTCAGCCCATTCGCCTCGATCTCGTCGACGGCTTCGGGCAGGTGCTTGAGTTCAACGAAATGACGATGGCGCCCGGCAGCGAATGCACCTACCGTCTCCTCCTCTCCTCCGAGGACGCGGGCGACTACGCCGTTACCCTCTCGTTCATCGAGTACGGCAACCGCGATCTCAGGAAGTACGCATACGTACGGATCGAGAGCGGCGACAAGGTGATCTGCGACAAGTCGCTGAACACGGTATTCAAGGAAGAGACCTACGTCGTCGACCTCGCGCTCTCGAGTGACGAATACGCCGAGGTCTTAGTCACCTATTATATCCCCGAGCTTGAGGGAACGGCAGGCATGGAGGTCTCCTCGGACTTCGAGCTCGTCGTGATCGCAAACAACGCGGAGGATTTCTATGACTAAAGGAATCGTAAAGAAAATCTTTTCCGTCATCGGGAATATCCTTCTCTACCTGTTCCTTGCTCTTTGCATTTTTTCCGTTATCATCACCATCGCCTCGAAAAAGGACTCCGACGGAACGCCCGAGCTGTTCGGGTATCAGCTCCGTATCGTCACCTCGGACTCGATGGCGAAAAGTGAGTACACCGACGTTTCGGGGTTTGACGTAAAAAGCCTTCCGCTTCGCAGCCTGCTTTTCATCGACCTGGTTCCCGATAACGCCGAAAAAGCGGAGAAATTCTACGATTCGATCCAAGTCGGTGACGTTCTGACCTTCCGCTACGTTTACACCTCGCAGGTCACGATCACGCACCGTGTCGTTTCCAAAACCGAAAATCCGGGCGGCGGGTATCTCATCGGTCTGATGGGAGACAACAAGGCGTCCGACACCTACGCCCTTCAGCAAACGATCGACACCTCCGACATAAACTCGCCGAATTACATCATCGGCAGAGTCACGGGGCAGTCGTATCCGCTCGGACTCTTTCTGAGTCTTCTGAAATCCCCTGCCGGAATCATTCTCGTGATCATTCTCCCCTGCTTTGTGATCATCCTTCTTGAGGTCATCAAGATCGCCGCGCTCCTCTCCGCAGAAAAGCGAAAGAAGCGCGAACAGGAGGTCGCCGAAAAGGAGAGCGAGCTTGAGGAGCTTCGCAAAAAGCTTGCCGAGCTCGAATCACAGAACGCATCCGATGAAAAACCGACGTCCGCATCCACACCTGACACGGGTGACGAATCCGCCACCCACGACCAAACGGAGAACAACACATGACCAAGATCTTACTTATCATTTTTATGTCGATCGCAACGATCACCGCACTCTTCACCCTCGTTTACACGATCTCGGATCTCATCATCGAGTACCGCAGAAAGCGTAAGCTCGAGGCACTCGAGAATGCCGCAGACGAAGCAATGGCGGCAGCAGAGGAAGCGACCGCTGCAGCCGAAGCGGCTATTGAGGCGCTGAACACCGTCGAGACGGCGTCCGCAGAGGATGCACCCGCTGAGGAAACACCTGCAGACGAGGCTCCCGCAGAGGAGGCTCCCGCAGAGGAGACTCCCGCAGATCCCGCATAAGACACGATTGAATCAGCCGCACTGCGACTTTCAATAAATAATAAGAAATTTCAGTGAAAGGAGGAATAACCCTATGAGCACCAGAAAAAGAGCATTACTCATCTCCTGTTCGATCATTCTGCTTTGTGTTACGATCATCGCGGGCATGACGTACTCCCTGTTCACCGAAAACGTTTCGGTCAAGAATCACCTGAAGGCAGGGGATCTCGATCTTAAGCTGACGAGAACCAAGCTGACCTACGCGATCCTTGACGGCGACGGCTACCTCGAGACGCACGGAAACGACAAGCGCGTTGAGCTCACCAATACAACGCTCGGCAGTCTCAACATTTTCGGACTCGATTCGACCAATATGCGGATCGTTCCCGGAAGCTACTTTGAGGCAGAGCTTGAGATCGACAACGTCGGCGAGGTCGCATTCGTCTACAACGTAGATCTCGCGATCTCCGGCATGACGACCAACCTCGCGCGTCAGCTGATGGTAACTGTCACCGATTCTGACGGAAATGCGCACAGTGATTTCCTGAGCGACTTCTCCGAGGAAGACGGCTACCTGATCGCAAGCGTAAGAGAAATGTCTGTAACCGCCCCCATTGAAACCTTCACCGTTCGTGTCGAGTTCATCAATGACGTTGATTTCAATGCAAATCTCGCTGCGGGCGAGACCTTTATGGACAACGATCTTGCACAGATGGAGACCGCCACGTTCGACCTGATCGTTTCTGCAACGCAGAAGACCGATCGTCCCTAATCAGAAGGGTGATCCTCCATACGGACGGTGCTTTTGGACTTGAGGCATCGCCCGTCCACAACAAGTCTGAATCTTAAAAAGCAAGAAAGCGTTTTACTATTATGAAGAAGAAAACACTTTTTACCTCAATCATGACCATCGCGCTCTGCCTTTGTCTGATCGCAGGCGGAACCTTCGCGCTCTTCACCAGCTCCAGCAAGGTGGGCATCGGCATTACCGCCGGCAAGGTAGACGTTGAGGCAAGTCTTGAAAATCTGAAGCTGTACTCGGCAGAGGCGGCTAACGACGGAACGCTCGTCGACGAATTCAACAAGACCTACGCGTACGTGGAGAAGACCGATTACTTCACCAACGGCGGTACGGCTGAATTCGACGAGGAGACGGCTACCCTCACGATCGATCGCATCACCCCCGGTGATAAGATCTCCTTTGACATCACCCGCGCAAACAAGAGCGACGTAGCGATCCAGTACCGCTACATCGTTGAGTGTCTCGGCGGCTTCGAGCTGATGAGCGGCCTTATCGTTACCATCAACGGTACCGCTTACGAGTCTCTCTCCTCCTACACCTCCGAGTGGGAGCTTCTTCCCGCTGAAAAGGTGAACAACAACGAGACCGCACTTGAGTCGATCCCCGTTTCCATCGAGCTTCCCATTTCGGCAGGCAACGAGTACCAGGAAAAGTCTACCGAGATCCGCGTCGTTGTTGAGGCGGTTCAGGGCAATGCTTCGGTTGACAGCGCAGAGATCGTTACCTACATCGAAAAGGCTGCGACCGCAGAAGCTGCAGCTACCGCTATCGCTGACAGCAGCATCGACTACGTTCTCCTCGGCTCCACGATCGAGGGCGCAGTTGCGATCTCCGGCGAGATCGCGTCGAAGACCATCGATGCAGGCAACAATGCAATCGCATTCACCATTGCCGCTGACGCAGTTCTGAACGACGTAACGCTTACCAACCTCTCCGGTGCTTACACCTCTACCGCAGTCGCACTGAAAAGCGGTGCCAAGGGTGAGCTCTCGATCACGAACAGCACGATCACCACGACTGCAAGCGACACCATTCTCGGCGGTGGTCATGCCGAGCTCACTCTGAACGTAGCGGACTGTGCATTCTCCGGCGGTAAGTACGGCATCCGTACGACCGGAGCTCTGAATGCACTGAGCATCACGAACACCTCCTTCGAGAGCAAGTCCGGTTGGGTAGTTATGCTGAACGGTACCGTTATGGGTCCTGTTGCCGTAGACGGATGCACCTTCACCAACTGCACGCAGGGCATTCTGAAGGGCGGCGTTGGAGGCGGCGGTGCTTCGGGCACGGTTGAAGACGGCGTTACGTTCACGAACAACACGCTGACCGGTTGCGCAGGACACGACGGGCTGGACTCCAAGTACTTCGACGGTAACTGGACCGGCACGCACGTTGCGACCGGCAACGTTAAGGACGGCGCTGATTGGACTCCCGACGGCTCCTACGGCTTTGAATAATCACGCATTATCGGATCCTACCCGTTAGGACCAATCCATTCCCCCGCGCCAATCGGCGCGGGGGCGTTTTTTTCAAAAAAATACACATAAATCCCTTGACAAACGGGTTCCTTTGTGCTACACTAAAGTATATTCTTCTCACGGAAGGATCAAAGCTTATATTTTAAGGAAAACGCTTATGTTCGCAATCTGCTTCGAGGCATACTTTTATTCCTTTTACACCGTATCGAATTGATCGTGTAAAAGTGTTTTGCTGCGGAACAGAACGAACGGAATCGTTCGTATCAAATGCCTCACAGTGAAAGCACTGTGAGGCATCTTCTATTTCTTATTCAAAAAGGATTTCAGAAATGAGTATGGAGAATCGTTCAGGTAAAATTGAAGAAGTCGTACGGGTGGACGCCTCGCGCTCCTACGAGATCCTGATCGGGCGGGGACTTCTCCCGCTCGTCGGGCAGCTGTCCGCTTCGGTCGTCACAATCGGAAATGCCGTTCTCGTGACCGACGACACGGTCGATGCGCTGTACGGGGACGCCACCGAGGCGTCGCTCCGTGACGCAGGATTTAACGTCCATAAGATCGTATTCCCGCACGGTGAACAGAGTAAGACGCTCGACTCCTACGTGCGTCTCCTCACCTTCTGTCTCGAACGCGGGATCACACGCTCGGACTGTCTGTTTGCCCTCGGCGGTGGGGTGATCGGTGATCTCACCGGCTTCGCCGCGGCAACGCTTCTGCGCGGTGTGCGCTTTATTCAGATTCCGACAACGCTTCTCGCTATGGTTGATTCCTCAGTCGGCGGCAAGACGGGGGTCGATCACCCGATGGGCAAGAATCTCGTCGGCGCGTTCTGGCAGCCCTCGCTCGTCGTTTGCGACTATTCGCTTCTCGACACGCTTCCTCCGGAAATCTTCGCGGACGGCTGTGCCGAGGTGATCAAGTACGCGGTGCTCGGCGACCGCGCGCTCTTTACGCGGCTGAAGGCGCCGATCCGCGATCAGCTTGGGGCGGTCATCCGCGACTGTGTCACTTACAAACGGGATATCGTCAATGAAGATGAGCGCGACGTCGGGCGCCGTCAGCTGTTGAATCTCGGGCACACGCTCGGACACGCGGTCGAAACGCTTTCGGACTTTCGGGTCTCTCACGGATCTGCGGTCGCGATCGGAATGCACCTCGTCGCATCAGCGGCAGAAAAGCGCGGACTTCTGAAAAGCGAGGAGCTTCGCGAGATCCGAACGATGCTTCTCTCCTACTCGCTGCCGATCCATTGCTCCTTCGGCACGGACGAGATCCTATCCGTCGCGCTGTCCGACAAAAAGCGGGCGGGCGACGCAGTAACGCTCGTCGTCCCCCACGCGATCGGGGACTCGCGACTGATGAAACTTCCCGTATCGTCGCTACGTTCCTTCGTGGAGGATGCGCTTACGGGCAATTGGGAGGACACGTAATGGACGTTCAGATCACACCCACCGCCGCATTCGGCGGCTCTCTCGACGCCGTTGCCTCCAAATCGGCGGCACATCGGCTTCTCGTTTGTGCCGCGCTTGCGGACGGCGAGACCTTGATCCGTTGCCCCGAAAAGAGTAGGGATATCCGCGCAACGGCGGCTTCTCTTTCGTCGCTCGGCGCCTGCATTACGGAGACCGCCGACGGCTACCGCGTGACGCCGATCGGGACGGCGAACGAAAACGCCGTTCTCGACTGCGCGGAATCGGGCACGACCTATCGCTTTATGCTTTCCCTTGCTTCGGTGCTCGGAACGGGAGCGTCCCTATACGGAAGCGGTCGGCTTCCCGCACGTCCGCTGTCTCCGCTGTACGAAGCGCTTACGGAAAACGGCGTTTCTATCTCCCCGATGGGTTCAAATCCCTTGATCGTCTCGGGGCGGCTTTCGGGTACGGAATTCTCCTTCCCCGGGAACGTCTCATCGCAATATGCAAGCGGTCTTCTGCTCTCCTTCCCGCTCCTCGCGTCGCGTGAGAATGCTCCCGTTTCTCTTACCCTGACGGGCACGGTCGAATCCCTCCCCTATCTCGATATGACGGTACGGGCAATGGGTCTCTTCGGCGTTTCTGTCGGATCGAAGCGGCTGACCGACGGCTCGCTCCGCTTTACCGTTTCTCCTGCGGCGTATCATTCTCCACGCACGGTCGCGGTCGAGGGGGACTATTCGAGCGCCGCGTTTTTCCTCGCTTCAGGTGCGATCGGAAGGAATTCCGTGTCGCTTAAGCGTCTCGATCCCACGTCCTCGCAGGGCGACCGCGCGATCCTCTCGCTTCTTTCGCGCTTCGGGGCAACCGTCGAGGAATCGGACGGCGTGATCCGCGTCTCCCCTGCCCCCCTTAGGGGCATTACGGTCGACGCCTCACAGATCCCTGATCTTGTCCCGATCCTCGCGGTCGTTGCGGCGGCGGCAATGGGAGAGACGCGAATTGAAAACGCCGCGCGTCTCCGTCTCAAGGAGAGCGATCGTCTGAGGACCGTACACCGTATGATCGAGTCGCTCGGCGGAAGCATCACGGAGGGCGACGATTTTCTCGTGATATATGGAAGCGGTCGGCTTCTCGGCGGAAGCGTTTCTGCGGAGAACGACCACCGCATCGCGATGAGCGCGGCGATTGCATCGCTGATCTCGGAGCGTCCCGTCACGATCCGAGGCGCAGAATGCGCGGAAAAATCCTACCCGCGCTTCTACCGTGATGCCGAGGCGCTCGGCTTTGCCGCTTTGGCTCTTTAAAGCACAAAAACAAACGCTTATCTGATTTCGGAGGACAGGATATGACGACCT
>JAZSIN010000207.1:0-8360 GCA_045533845.1 Eubacteriales bacterium
ACCACCTTGTCCTCGATCGAGGGGCAGTAACGCGGTCCCGTACCGTGGATCTGTCCCGAATAGAGCGCAGAACGCCCAATATTGTCCCGAATCACGCGGTGCGTCTCCGCATTTGTATAGACAACGTGGCACGGGATCTGCTCCTTGCCATCGAGATAATCCTCGGGATTCTCCTCCGCATACGGAAGCGCGGCGATTTCCCCGGGTTGCAGCTCAAGCCTCGAGCAGTCGATCGAATCGCGATGCACGCGCGCAGGCGTTCCTGTTTTAAAGCGCATCAAACGAATCCCACAGCTCGCGATCGAGTCAGACAGCGCATTCGCAGGCAGAAGCCCGTCAGGTCCCGAGGGGTAGTTACAGTCACCAACAAAAACACGTCCCTTGAGATAGGTTCCCGTCGCGATCACAACGCATTCGCACGCCCAAACCTCGCCGATTGCAGTCCGAACGCCCGTGATACGGCGTTTTTGCGCGGTTTTCTCACCGGAATCCGCCACTTCGGTCAAAATCTCCACGATCTCCGCCTGAATGAGCCGCAGATTCGGCGTCTTCTCGATCGTCCGCTTCATAATGCTCTGATACAAGCGGCGATCCGCCTGTACGCGCTTCGAGCGCACAGCCGCGCCCTTTCCCGTGTTCAGCGTACGCGATTGGAGCGTCGCCTTGTCTGCCGCACGTCCCATCTCACCACCGAGCGCATCAATCTCGTAAACGAGATGCCCCTTGGCAGTTCCGCCGATCGACGGATTGCACGGCATATTGCCGATCGCATCGAGCGATATCGTAAAAAGAACGGTCTCCACGCCCATCCGAGCCGCCGCAAGCGCAGCCTCGATCCCTGCGTGTCCCGCACCGATTACAGCAATCCGCGTTTTCATATCTTCCACCAAGCCTTTCGCACAAAACAGATCTTAACACGTTTCACGTGAAACATTTCGTCTTTTTGCCAATATTTTACCACAACGCCAATCGAAAGTCAATAGCGCATCCTCACATTCTTTCCGCAAAGACCGCAAAATCCCCTTTACAAACGGCACGATTTGTGGTATAATAAGGATATATCGAGCATCGCGCCGATGCAGCACCGAACGGAGAGACAAGCACTATGACCGACGTAATCAAAAAAGCGTGTCCAAAGGAAATCGAAGAGGTTCTCACCCGCCTGAAACGTGCGGGCTTCTCTGCCTATGCCGTTGGCGGATGCATTCGCGACACCTTGCTCGGAGAGACACCGCACGACTGGGACGTCACGACCTCCGCGCTTCCCGAGGAGGTGCTCGACGTGTTCAAAAACGAACACACGATCCCGACGGGTCTGAAGCACGGAACGGTCACGGTGATGAAGAACCACAGCCCGATCGAGATCACGACCTTCCGCATCGACGGCACGTATGCAGATTCCCGCCGCCCCGAGAGCGTCACCTTCTCGGATCGAATATCCGATGATCTCTCCCGCCGCGATTTCACGATTAACGCGCTTGCGTGGAACGAGGAAAACGGCGTGGTCGATTGCTTTGACGGTCTTTCCGATCTCAAAAACGGCGTGATCCGCGCCGTAGGAGAACCCCAAAAACGGTTTGAAGAGGACGCGCTCCGCATTTTGCGAGCATACCGCTTTTCCGCGCGTCTCGGCTTTGAAATTGAAGAAAATACGAGAACGGCGTTGGTCTCCGAGGCGTTTCGTCTGAAAAACATCTCGCGAGAGCGCATTTCGAGCGAATTTACCCGTCTCGTCGTCGCAAAGGACGCCGTCACGGTGCTGAAAATGATGGAAGCCGATGGTATCTTCCCCTATATCTTCAACGGAGGCGCCTACAAGCTTCCGTCCCCCGAGATCCTCGGAACGCTCGATCTGCTCCCGAAGACCTTCGAGGACCGCATCGGATTCCTCCTCCATAGCGCCTCGCCCGACGATTTCCGCGAATGGGTCGCAGAGCTTCGCCTTTCAAACAAGCAGGCATCTGACATCGCGATCCTCGCCGATCGAGACAACAAAATCGGCTCCCCCGCAGCCGCATATGAGGCACGCCTCCTACTTTCCTTTTACGGCGACCTGACCGAGCGCGCGCTCTTCGTCGCGTCGCTTTACGGCGCTCACACCGAAAGGATCGCCGAATACGTCCGCGAAGCACGTGAAAAACGTGACTGCGTCACAATCCGGGATCTTGCGATCGGCGGTAAGGATCTGATCGCGGAAAAAATTGCAGCGGGCGCACGGATCGGCGCGGTCCTGTCCGCTCTCCTCGACGCCGTGCTCCACGATCCGAGCAAGAACACGAGAGAATGCCTACTCGCGCTTGCGAAAACCTTTGATTTGTGACTTTGTCACATAGGAGAAGCATATGGAAGATTTCAATACTACTTTACCTGAATACGATTCGTCCGCCTTTCACATCCTGAATCTAAAGGACACGCGCGGCACGCTCCTCGGCGTGGATTTCGGAGACAAGCGCACGGGACTCGCCGTTTGCGACGCGCTCCGTATGCTTTCATCGGGGATCGGAACGATCTCTCCGGGCGGGATTGAAAAAACAGCCGACGCGATCGCAGAGGAAGCAAAGACCCGCGGCGTCTCGGGGATTGTCATTGGCCACCCGATCAATATGGACGGAAGCGAAGGACCTCGCTCAAAGCGTGCGGTAAAGCTTGCGCGGCTATTGTCCGAACGAACGGGCATCCCGATCGGGCTGTTTGACGAGCGCATGTCCACAATGAACGCCTCCCGTTTTTTAAACGAAACGAACACGCGCGGGGAAAAACGCAAGGCGGTGATCGACACGCTGTCCGCAGAGATCATTCTGCAAAATGCCATCGACCGACTGAAGAACGCCTGACGGCAGACGAAACACAGACGGAACGCCGAGAACAGCGGCGTTCCGTTTCCTTGTCCCCGAAAAACGCCGTTTCTCAACAATTGTTGAAGAAATATTTACAAATCCCCCTTGACTTTTCGAGAAAAAACTGCTAATATAGTTTTCGTAACCACATTTCAAATTTTTGACAACGACAAACGATCGATACCGGTCTTTTATACCCTGTAAAAAAAGGAGAACCTATGACCAGCGCCCCCGAAACCATTCATATTTTCTACGCCTGTGACGATAATTTCGTCAAGTTTACGGCGGTCTCCATACGCTCCCTGATCGAAAACGCCTGTAAGGATTACCGCTACCATGTCCACGTCCTGCACACGAACATCAGCAGGGAAAATCAGCGCGTCCTCCTCGAAATGCAGGAGCCGCTCGTTTACATTACCTTCCACAACGTCTCAACCTACCTCGAATCGGTCAGCGGCACGCTCCCTCTGCGCGATTATTACTCGAACACGACCTACTTCCGCTTCTTTATCTCGGAAATGTTCCCCGAGCTGAAAAAAGCGATCTACATCGACAGCGACACGATCGTCACAGGGGATATTTCCAACCTCTACGCATACGACGTGGACAACTATGATCTTGCCGCTTGCCACGAGCAGGCAATGGTGCAGGTGGATGAATACGGCACCTACGTCGAGAAGTGCATCGGCATCGACCGCAACGCCTTTTTCAATGCGGGCGTTCTGCTCCTCAACTGTCGCCGCTTCCGCGAAAAGCGGATCCTGCATCGGTTTGTCGAGCTGCTCGGTGTCTATAATTTCCGTGTGACACAGGACGAGGATTATCTGAACCTCATCTGTAAGGACCACGTCCTCTTCCTTCCGCAGATCTATAACACCGAGGTGTTCGGCGAGATCAAGGATCCCATCGAGGAGGTCTGCATCCTACACTATATTATGACCTCAAAGCCCTGGCATTACGCGGACTGCCGCTACAGCGAGCTCTTCTGGCACTACGCCGAAAAAACGCCCTACTACGCGGAGATCCGCGCAATCCTCGACGCCTACACCGACAAGGAGCGGGCGCGCGATAAGGATTCGTGTGACCGCCTCCTCGCGCTTGCGGTCGACGAAACGAACCGCCCCGACAACTACCTCTGCCGCCTGAACGCGAAAAGAGATCCCGGCAGAGTGGCAATCCTGCAAAAGATCGCGGAATTCGAAAGAACCGGAAACTTCCTCGAGGATGTCGAGGAGGATCCGCCCTCTCGCCCGATCGAAAAGGGCGAGGTCGACTATCTGCGCGAGAAGCCGCTAAGCCGCATCCACCGAAAAGCCGCCTTTGCGATCGCACACCGATTCGTCGACTCGCTTCTGGAGAAGAAGCAGCTTATCATCCGTGAGATCCGCGGGATCGAGCATCTCGCATCCCTCGATTCGGGCGCTGTGATCACCTGCAACCACTTCAACGCCTTCGACAGCTTCGCGATGCAGATCGCATACGAGCAATCGGGACAACAGAAGAAACGCGGACTCTACCGCATCATCAGAGAAGGGAACTACACCTCCTTCCCCGGATTTTACGGCTACCTGATGCGCCACTGCAACACCCTGCCGCTCGCATCCGCGGGAGGCGCAAAGAAGGAAATGATCAAGGCAACCTTCTCCCTCCTCAGAGACGGAAATCTCGTGCTCATCTATCCCGAGCAGAGCATGTGGTGGAACTACCGTAAGCCGAAGCCCCTTTGCCCCGGCGGCTTCTATTTCGCCGCTAAAATGGGCCTTCCCGTCGTTCCGTGCTTCATCACGATGCGCGACAGCCACTACGTCGGCGAGGACGGCTTCCCCGTGCAGGAATATACGATCCACGTTTCCGAGCCGATCTATCCCGAAAAGGGACTGTCGCTCGGAGAAAACACCGACCTTTTGATGCAAAAAAATGCCGAGATCTGGAAACAGATCTATGAAGAAACGTATATGATCCCGCTCACCTACACGACCGAGGAAAAGAAAAACGCGTGCGACGCAAACTGCGATGCACTCCGCTGAATCCGAAAAATTTCATTTAAAAAATCCGAGCCGTGCCGAATAAAACGAAAAAGCGCGTCCATACTACGAAGTGAAGGACGCCGATTCGGGCAGAGAGCGAAGGAAGCGCGAAGGGACGTCCGAATTTCAGAAAAGTCGGAGGACTTTAAACGTATGATTATGGACAGAATCGCGCTCATCATCACCGTGATCGGCGCACTCAACTGGGGAAGCATCGGACTCTTCGGATTCGACCTCGTCGCATGGATCTGCGGCGGGCAGACCGCACTCCTCAGCCGCATCATCTACACAGTCGTAGCACTTGCGGGCATCTGGTGCATCTCCCTCATCTTCCGCGCTCGCGAGCGTTTTCAGGCACTCGACGCGTAACAAACAAAAAGGACTGACCCACAGTGGATCAGTCCTTTTTTGTACATTCCCATCAATCCCGATACTTCTCCGCCATTTGGAGCAGCACGGGATGCGTCACAGGATTTCCCGCAAAGACCGAGGAGGGGGATGCAAGCGACAGCGGCGAGCCGTCGATCTGCGTGATGAAACCGCCCGCCTCCGAGACGAGGAGCATCCCTGCGGCAATATCCCACGGAGAAAGGATGAATTCAAAGAACGCATCGTTCCTGCCCGCCGCAAGATACGCGAGATCGAGCGCCGCAGAGCCCGGGCGGCGCACGTCAGCGGCGGCGAGGAAGACCTCCTTCGCAAAAAGGAAGGTCTTCTCCGAAAGGGTGTCCTTGTAATACGGACAGGTGCCGAAGGCGACGACCGCGCGCTCCATCGGGCGGTCCGAGACCCGCATCGGTCTGCCGTTCAGATACGCCCCCTTGCCCTTTTCCGCCGTGAAGAGCTCATCCATATACGGATCGTAGATCGCGCCGAACACGGTCTCCCCGCGCGACACCATAGCAAGAGAAATGCACGAGTGGCGGTAGTCGTTGATGAAATTCGTCGTGCCGTCGATCGGATCGATGATAAAGCAGTATTCACCCGACAGAACGGCGGAGTCGTTTTCCTTCTCCTCCGCGATGAATACGGCAGAGGGGATCGCCCTTTTGATCTCCTCGAGGAGAAATTCCTGCACCCGTACGTCGTACAGCGTCACGAAGTTCGACGTCCCCGCCTTCACCTCGATGCCGTCGGGGATCTCCTCCGTGTGTGCCGAGCGAAAGATCTCGCCCGCCTGCCTCACGAGGGAGGTCAGCGTCTCCACGATCTCGTTTCTTTCCATATCCTTTGTGTTCCTTTCATTTTATCGCATCGCCCGCATCGCGTTGAGGATCGCGATCACGGCAACGCCGACGTCGGCAAAGACCGCAAGCCAGAGCGACGCCACGCCAAATGCGGCAAGTGCCATCACGAGCACCTTCACACCGATCGCGAAGACGATGTTCTGCCGCACGATCCGCATGGTCCTCCGCGCGATCCTGACCGCCTCTGAAACGAGCAGGGGACTGTCGTCCATCAGGACGATATCCGCCGCCTCGATCGCCGCGTCCGACCCGAACGCCCCCATCGCGATCCCGACGTCTGCACGCGCAAGCACGGGCGCATCGTTGATTCCGTCTCCGACGAAAACGAGCGTGCCGCCCTCCGATCCCTTCGCGAGCTCCGTAAACGCGCGCACCTTTTCGTCGGGAAGAAGTTCTGATCGCACCTCTCCGACACCGAGCCGCGCGGCGACCGCATCGGCAACCGCCCGTCTGTCGCCCGTCAGCATCACGGTCCTTTTCACACCGATCCGCGAGAGCGCAAGGATCGCTTCACGCGCGTCCTCCTTTTCCTCGTCTGCGATCACGATATAGCCGAGACAGCCCTCGTCGTCGGCAACGTAAACGCAGGTTCCGACCACGTCGGGCGTCGGATACGCGCACCCGATCGAATCGAGAAGCGTCGCGTTTCCGACGTAATACGTCCGCCCATCAAAAACGGCGCGAACGCCTCTCCCGGAGAGCTCCTCGACCTGTGACGCGTCCCCTCCATCGGGAAGCTCCGCTCCGTACGCGCGGAGAAGGGATTCCGCGATCGGATGCGTCGAATACCGCTCGGCGCGTGCGGCAAGCAGAAGGAGCGCTCTCTCGTCGATCCGCTCCGAGGGACAGATCCCGACGACCGAGAACGAGCCCTTCGTCAGCGTTCCCGTCTTATCGAAAACCACAGTGTCGACCGAGGCAAGCGCCTCGAGATAATTCGCACCCTTTACGAGAATGCCACGCCGCGACGCGCCACCGATCCCGCCAAAAAAGGACATCGGAACCGAAATGACGAGCGCACAGGGGCAGGATACGACGAGGAAGGTGAGCGCACGCGTGATCCACGGCACAAAGCCAAAGCCCGTAAAGAGGGGCGGAACGACCGCGAGTGCGACCGCCAAAAGCACGACCGTCGGGGTGTAGTAGCGTGCAAAGCGCGTGATAAAGCGCTCGCTCCTCGCCTTCACAGCGCTCGATTCCTCAACGATCCGAAGGATGCGCGACGCCGTCGATTCCTCCGCAGTCCTCGTCGTGCGAACGCGGAGAACGCCGCTGAGATTCACACAGCCGCTGACGACAGAATCCCCCTCGAACACCTCGCGCGGGAGGGACTCACCCGTGAGTGCAGACGTATCAAGCGCAGAAGTGCCTGCCAGCACCTCGCCGTCAAGCGGAATGCGGTCACCCGGACGCACGAGAATAACACTTCCGACAGAGACCTCCGCGGGGTCGACCTCGACGGGCTCCCCGTTCTCCGAAACGAGATACGCAACGTCGGGACGAAGCTTCAGAAGCTCCTTGATCGAGCGGCGGCTCTTTCCGACCGCCACGCTCTGGAAAAATTCACCGACCTGGTAAAACAGCATCACGCCAACCGCCTCGGCGTTTTCGGTCGAGCCGCCCGGAAGAAACCCGAGAACAAGCGCACCGACCGTCGCGACGGTCATCAGAAAGCACTCGTCGAATACCCGTCCGTGTAAAACGTTCCAAAACGCCTTATACAGCACGTCGTACCCGATGACGAAATAGGGCACGAGGAAGAGGACGAGCTCAAAATACGGGTCCCCGAAAAAATCCCACAGCTCAAGCTCCTTCACGAAAAGAAGCGGGAAAAAGAGAAGCGCCGAATGAAGGATGCGAAACAGCATCCGCTTTTGTTTTCGAGATATCCCTTTCATCGTTTATCCGTAATCAAAGCAGGATGCGGCAGCTCGGTTCAACCCTTTTACACGCCTTCTGCGCTTCCTTCAGGATCTTCTTCTCATCCGCACCGTCCGAAAAATCGATCGTCAGCCTTTGTGCGAAAAAGTTGATCGACGCCGACGTGACACCGTCGAGCGCGGCGATCGCCGCCTCCATTTTCGCGGCGCAATGCGCGCAGTCGAGCTCTTCCATTTCATAGCTTTTCTTCATAATTCTACTCCTTCGTAAGTATGGTAGGGATCAGCACACGTCACTCCTCGACGTGCTCCATCGATTGACCGAGAATGGCTCTGACGTGATAGTCAGAGAGCGAATAGTAAACCGTC
>JAZSIN010000220.1:0-9964 GCA_045533845.1 Eubacteriales bacterium
CTCGAGTATCTTCGCGAGGGCGATACCCTCGTCGTGAATGACTCGAAGGTCATTCCCGCGCGCATCTACGGCTATCGCGAGGATCGTGGGGAGGACGCGCGGATCGAGCTGTTACTGCTCCGTCAGCGCGGAAACGACGTCTGGGAATGCCTTGTGAAGCCCGGAAAGCGCGCGAAGGTCGGAATGACATCGGTCTTCGGGAACGGGATCCTCCGCGGCACGGTGACGGAGATCACCGAGGAGGGCAACCGCCTGATCTCGTTCGAGTACGACAAAACGAAATATACGAATATTTACGAGATTCTTCACGTCATCGGTATGATGCCCCTTCCGCCCTATATCACGGCGCAGCTTCAGGACAACGACCGCTATAATACGGTCTACGCCCGTGAGGAGGGCTCGGCGGCGGCACCGACAGCGGGTCTGCACTTTACGACGGAGCTGATGGAACGGATCCGCGAAAAGGGCGTTGCCATCGTTCCCGTTATGCTCCACGTCGGACTCGGGACCTTCCGCCCCGTCAAGGCGGAGAAGATCCTCGACCACGTGATGCACACCGAATATTTTTCGGTTCCCGAGGAGTCGGCGCGCGTGATCAACGAGCGGAAGGCAAAGGGGGGACGGCTGATCTGCGTCGGAACGACCTCCTGCCGTACGATCGAAAGCGCGGCACAGGAGGACGGGACCGTCCGCGCGATGTCGGGGGACACGGGGATCTTCATTTACCCCGGCTACCGCTTCAAGGCACTCGACGCGCTGATCACAAATTTCCACCTGCCTGAGAGCACACTTCTGATGCTCGTTTCGGCATTGTACGACAGGGAACACGTGATCCGTGCGTACGAGACTGCGGTCAGGGAGCGCTATCGCTTCTTCTCCTTCGGAGACTGTATGCTCATTGAATGATTTTTGGAGGTTATTATGCCCATTCTTTCTACAATTCTTCCCGCTATTCTGACGGTTTTGATCGTTTATCTGATTTTTAAGATCGCGTCGAAGGTCATCAAGACGGTTCTGTACGTCGCGTTGGTCCTTGCGGTCATCTGGTTCTTGCTCGGCCTGCTCAACGGGCTCGGCATCGTCGAGTCGCTTGCCGCCATTCCCGTGATCGGAGCGCTGTTCGGATGACGGGGAGGGAGGAGCGGATTAAGATCGCTGCCGTCGTTGGTCCGACTGCAAGCGGAAAGACCGCGCTGTCGGTCGCACTTGCCGAGCGGATGAACGCCGAGATCATTTCCTGCGATTCGATGCAGGTCTACCGCCGTATGCGGATCGGGACGGCGCGTCCGACCGAGGAGGAGATGCGGGGAATCCCGCATCATCTCCTCGGAGTGATCGATCCCGAAACGCCCTTTTCGGCGGCGGATTACGTTTCGGCGGCTGAAAAAAGCCTCGCCGAGGTCCTCGAAAGAGGGAAGACGCCGTTTTTTTGCGGAGGAACGGGGCTTTACCTCGAGGCATTTCTGCGCGGCGGCTTCTCGGAGAAGGCGGACGCTGATCCTGCACTTCGGGCGTCGCTCATCGAATTTGCCGAAAAAAACGGCAAGGAGGCGCTCTACCGTCGACTCTGTGAATGCGATCCCGCGGCGGCAGAGCAGATTCACCCGAACAATGTGCGGCGTGTGATCCGTGCGCTTGAGATCTGCCTCTCGGGAGAGCAGAGAAAAAGCGAGATCGATCGCGAGCGAAGCGCGTATTCGGAGCGCTACGAGCCGACCGTCGTCGGGCTTCTCTGGAGTCGTCCGCTCCTTTACAGCCGCATTGACCGCCGCGTGGACGAGATGCTCCGAACGGGGCTTCTCGACGAGACCGAGCAGCTGCTCCGAGAGGGTGTGTTCGAGGTGTCGGAGACAGCCGCGCAGGCGATCGGGTACAAGGAGCTTCTGCCGTATCTCAGAGGCGAATGCCCGCTTTCCGATGCGGTCGAGCGCCTGAAAATTTCCACGCGCCACTACGCGAAGCGGCAGATGACGTGGTTCCGCGCACACGGGAACGTGCATTGGATCGAAGCCGACCGTGACGGCGCACCGCTTAAATTTGAAGAAATTGTAAACAATGCGGAAAAGGTGTTTCGTGACGCGGGTTTCTGTGTTATAATGAATTGATTATAGATCGATACGGAAGGGAAGAAAACAGGAGGACGAACGGCTTATGCGGATCGGTGCTTTTCAACTGAACCAAACGGTTCGAAAGCGCATATTACGCGTGGGCTCGGCGCTCCTTGCTCTGCTTCTTGCCGTGTTTTGTTTCTATCACGTCCGGTCAGATCTGAACAAAGGGATCGAGACGATGCTCGTTACCGAGGACGTGGTCGAAAAGACCGTCTTGGGCGAGGCGGTGCTCTTTCGGGACGAAAGCCCGATCGAGACGACGCTCGGGGGGCTGACCGTTCCGCTCGTTCCATCGGGTGCACACGTCCCGAAGGACCTTGCGATCGCAACCGTCTACGAAGCGGGCGCGGAATACCGCGATGCTCACCGTCTTCTGTCGGCGTACATAGACGCGCTTACGGGAGCATCTATGGAAAACGACACGCTTTCGGATCTGTCCGCACTTCGCGCGGAGGTCGGTGCACTGTCGCTTCAGATCGTTGAGCGGCTGGAACAGGGAAACGCTTCGGGCGCTCAGGTCCTTCTCACGCGGCTTCAGCTTCTGCTCTGCCGTGTAGAGGCACTTACGGACGCCGACGCCTCGATATCTGCGCTTTTTGAAGAGGCTGTCGCGGAGCGGGACGCCATTCTCGCATACGCGGGAGAAAAGACCGAGACCGTGCTTTCGGCGGGGAGCGGGTATTATTACCCCGATGCCGACGGCTTTCACACCCTTTGCTCGGCAGATAGGATCGGGACCTTGACGCTTCGGGAGCTATCCGAAATCGCAGATACCCTGAAGGTCGGGAACGAGACCCCGTCCGGAGCGGGCACAATGGTGCATTCGCCGCAGTGGTATATCGCGGTGCGGGTCGACCTCTCTGCAGAGGAGTTCGCCCGCTATACGGTCGGCGAAACCTATCCCGTGATCTTTCTCGGAGACTCCGAGGAGCGCATTCCGATGACGCTCGAGAGGACCGAGGAGGGGGGCGCTGAGGACGGAGATATGCTGATCTTCTCCACGCTTCGGATGCCCGAAGGATTTTCCTTCAGGAGACTTCAGCAGGTTCGGATCGTTCTCGGGGAGACCCGCGGCTATACCGTCCCGAAGGCTGCGGTGCGAACACTCGGCGGCATAGAGGGCGTGTACGTCCTCGACGGCAGTGAGGTCGTTTTTTGCCGCATTGAGGTCCTCGAAGAATTTGAATCCCGTTATATCGTGAAGAAGACCGACCCGATGCCGGGCGGTGAATATACCGAAAACACGTACCGATATATCACGCTGTACGACGCGATGATACTGTCGGACGAGCCGCTTTCACACGGACAGCTTCTGTCCTAGGATTACGTTACAGACGGATGAATATGGAAAACCGTACCGAACAGGAAAACAGAAAATTCGATTATCTCGACCGTAATTACGGGGAGATCTCTCAAGCGGTGGAGCGAGCGGAGCGCGAAAGCGGACGCCCCGTCGGGAGCACGACGCTCCTTGCCGCAGTAAAGAGCGCCGACGTGGAGGAGATCAATTATCTCACGCAGGTCCTTGGGGTTACCGATATCGGTGAGAACCGCGTACAACAGCTGATGGCGCGGTATGACGCGCTTGATCTCTCGGGCGTACGTCTGCACTTCATCGGAGGTCTGCAGAAAAACAAGGTCAAATATATCATCGATAAGGTCGCAGCGATCCATTCGGTCGACTCACTTTCCCTTGCAGAGGAGATCGATAAGCGCGCGCGGGCGATCGACAGAGTGATCGACGTTTACGCCGAGATCAACAGCGGGCGCGAGGAAAACAAGGGCGGCGTTCTTCCCGAGGATGCACCCGCGTTCTGTAAGCAGCTCGACGCGCTTCCGGGGATCCGACTCGTCGGTCTGATGACGATGGCACCGCATTGCATCGACAAGCGGGACTATCACAGATACTTTTCCGAGACGCGTGTCCTCGCCGAAAGGATCTTTTGCGAGGAGCTCGGAAGAAGCGAGCCTCCGCTCCTGTCGATGGGAATGAGCGAAAGCTTTACGGAGGCAACTCTGGAGGGCGCAAGCATTGTACGCGTCGGGCGACAGCTTTTCCGAAAGGGAAACGAAACCGAGGAAGTTCAAAAATAAAAATACATAAACATGCTCTGCCGAATATGGCGGGGTACATAAGGAGGACGAAGATATGCTTTCATTCACCAAGAAATTCAGACCGCAGGACGAGGGAGAAAACGCTTACGGCGCGGCAGGCACCGGATATGCGGGCTACTCTGATTACGGTACTGACTACGAGAGCGGCGATTTCAGCGACGAGAGCACGGCAGAATTTACCGAGCCCGGTGTCGTTGACCCGAAGCCCGAGGCTGAGAAGTCCACCATCAAGCTGATGAAGTTCACGAGCGCTGCGGAAAGAGAGCAGGTCGCGGAGTGCCTGAAGAGCGGCTACGCCGTTATCTTCGAGCTCGACCAGATCGACCGCGCCGATTGGTTCCGCGTGATCGACTACATCCAGGGTGCGATCTATATGATCGGCGGCACGATCTCCCGCTTCTCGGAGTATGCATTGATCGCGGCACCCATGAGCTTTGACGTCAGCAAGCTCGAGCTTGACCACGTCGGCGAGGAAACGGGCGCCGAGGAATCGGTGAACGAGACGCCTGCCGATATCGAATAAGGGCCTCAGAGAAAAATAGTCCGACGGTGCGCTTTACGCTTTTTCAGGCGTTCCGTCGGGCGTTTTTCGTGACGCGGGCCTACGGTAAACCGAGAAAAGGAGGGCTATTGATATGGATCTGTTTATCTTTATACTGAAAAGTACGGCGGTCGCGCTGATCGACGTCTTGGATATTGCGTTTTTTCTTCGGGCGATCCTGTCCTGGTTCCCGCTTGATGAGAACGCGGTGACCGAGGTGCTTTATCGCATGACTGAGCCGTTTATCCTCCCGATCCGTCTGCTCTTCTATAAGCTCAATTGGTTTCAGCGGATGCCGCTCGATATGAGCTTTCTTTTCACTGTTTTGATCCTTGCCTCTCTCCGTATGTTGCTGGTCGCTATCTGATGGGAAATACGACCGAGTGGGGGAGAGACGGCGGCTCCCTTGAATATGAATCGAAGGAGACGCGGCTCATAGAGGGACGGATCGACGATCTTTCTGCACGGAGAGACAACGGAGAGGTCGTGTTTTCTGATTTTCTCACGCCCCGTGAGCAGCATTATCTGAAGCAGTATCTCGCGCGGTGCGGGAGAAGGAATACCGTGCGCTTTTACGGCGGCTTCGCGGGTGCGGAGCGGTGCGTCGCAGTGTTTTTGCCCGATTACCTCCTTGACCTTCTTGACGAATGCGAGGAGGGGAGCGATGTGGAAGCACTTTACTTAAGGGAGAGCCTCGATGAGGCGCTCGTGATGCTCGAGATCCGCGGAAGCGGATACCGTGCGATCACGCACCGTGACGTGCTCGGTGCCGTTCTCGGTCTTGGGATCGAGCGGGACGCGATCGGGGATATCCTTCTGCTTGACGGAGATGGGAGCGGAAGGGATCAGCCTCGTATCTATCTTCTCGCGACAAGTCGGATCGCGCCCTTTCTTCTGTCTGAATTCAAAAAGATCGGCTCGGACACCGTTCGTGTGCGGATCGGGCGGTTTCCCGACGGCTTTGTTTTCGAGCCGCGCGTCAGGAAGATCGCGGACACCGTGGCGTCGAACCGTCTCGACTGTGTGATCGGCTCCTTCACGAACACCGCGCGAGAAAAGGCGCAGAGCCTGATCCGTTCGGGGCTCGTCGAGGTCGATTACGAGGTGGAGCAGCGCGCCGATGCGCGGCTTTTGCCTCCGAACGTGATCACGGTGCGCGGATACGGAAAATTCCGCCTCCTTTCGCTCGGCGAGGTCACGAAAAAGGGAAGGATACGCCTTCGCGCCGAGCAATATTTGTAGAGAAACGCGGCAGATGCCGCTACGTAGAAAGGAAGTACAGATGCTTTTCCTTCTGATCCTGATCGTGCTGATCGTATTTGCCGATCAGCTTACGAAATGGCTCGCGGTGGTCTATCTGAAGACCTCCGAGGGGATCGACGTGATCCCCGGGCTTTTGCGCTTTGAATATACTGAGAACCGCGGAATGGCGTTTGGAATGCTCGACGGCCACCGTTGGGTGTTTATGGTCGTTTCGACGGTAATGATCGTGATGATCCTCATTTATCTGTGGCGGAAGCCGCCGAAGAGCCGTCTCGTCACGCTTGCACTTGCCTTTATCGTTGGCGGGGGCATCGGAAATATGATCGACCGCACCCTCCTCGGGTACGTGATCGATTTCATCTATCCCTGTATGATTCCGTCGCTCTGGCCGTGGATCTTCAACGTGGCGGATTCCTTCGTCACGGTCGGAACGGGGATCCTGATCGGCTATCTTCTGTTCGATCTCATTCGCGAGTGGCGCGCGGAGAAGAAGAGCTGTAGCGCATCCGAGACCGAAGCGGAGAAGGGAGAGGGAGATGGACAGAGTGACGCTTGATACTTTCCCGGCCGAGGACTATGACGGTATCGATGGCGGTACGGACACAGAGACCTTCGAGATCGGAGAAACGGATGCGGGCGACCGCCTCGACGTCTTTCTTGCCCGCGTGATGAGCGTGAGCCGCTCGGCGGCGGCAACTATGATCGAGGACGGACGCGTGACGGCGGGCGGGAAGGTTCTTTCGAAAAAGGAGAAGCTTCGCGTCGGCACGCTCGTTTCGGTCGAGACCCCTGCGCCCGAGCCGATCGAGGCGATCCCGCAGAGGATCCCGATCGACGTTCGCTACGAGGACGACGACCTGATCGTCGTCAACAAGGCTTCGGGAATGGTCGTGCACCCCGCGCCCGGAAACCCTGACGGAACGCTTGTCAATGCGCTTCTGTATCACTGTGCGGGGACGCTTTCCGGCATCGGCGGCGCGATCCGCCCCGGAATCGTACACCGCATTGACAAGGACACGAGTGGTCTTCTCGTCGTTGCGAAGAATGATTTTACACACCGTGTGCTGTCGGACGCCCTCAAGGTGCACGACGTGCGGCGGATCTATACTGCCATTGCGATCGGCGGGTTTCCGAACTCCTCGGGCACGGTGGATGCGCCGATCGGACGGCATCCGCAGGACAGAAAGCGGATGGCGGTTTTAAGAGCTGAGGGGGCACACGCGCGAAACGCGGTTACGCATTACGAGCTGCTTGAGGAGCTCCGCGCGGACGGAGAATGCTTTTCCTGTATTCGTTGTGCACTCGAAACGGGACGGACGCATCAGATCCGCGTCCATATGGCGTCGATCGGGCACCCCCTCCTCGGCGATCCCGTATACGGCGGGGCTCGGTCGAGATTTCAGGCGCGTCACCCGAAGCTTTTTATGGGGCAGATGCTCCACGCGGGGGAGCTATCCTTTGTGCATCCGAGGACGGGAGAGCGCGTGACCGTTACGGCGCCGCTTCCCGATCACTTTGAACGGGCGCTTGCTTTACTGCGCCGGGAATGAGGTACATATGGGAAAATTTGACGGTATTCTGATCTTTTCGGACATTGACGGAACCTATATCGGTAGTGGGGAAGCGCACGTTCCTCGGAATGACGAGGCGGTTCGGCGCTTTACTGCGGAGGGCGGAATCTTTACGATCGCGACGGGACGAATGGAGCTGAACGCACCTGCGGTGATCCCGGGCCTGCGGGAGCTCGCGAATTTCCCTGCGATCCTCAGCAACGGCACGTGCTTTTACGATTTCAAGAAGGACGAGTTCATGCTTGACCTTTTTATGAAACCCGAGTCGGTCAAACGGCTCGTTACCTATGCGGCGCACTACGCACCCGAGATCGGAATCCGCGCGACGATTCCGGGCGGATTTGTCTATCCGTACGATCATCCGCTCCTTATGCGCGACCGTGCGAGCAGCTGTACGCCGATGAAGGAGCTTCCGCTGTCCGAGTGGGATCTGTCGCGCGTTTATAAGGTCGTGTTCCGCGGCGAGAGCGCTTCGGTTCTTGTCTTGAAGCAGGACCTTGAGACACGCTTTCCGGAGGAATTCGAGATCGTTCTCTCGGGAACGCGTCTGCTTGAGGTGCACAGGAAGGGCGTCTCGAAGGGAAGTGCGATCGAGCTCGTGCGGCAAGCGCTCTGCGAGCGCGGAACGCCGAAGACGATCTACTGCATCGGCGACTACGAGAACGATATCGAGATGCTTTGTGCGGCAGACGTGGCGGCTTGTCCCTTAAACGCGCTCGACAAGGTGAAGGCGATCTCGGACGTCGTGCTGTCGGATTGTAACGAAGGGGCGATCGCAGATCTCATCGAATACATCGAGGCACGCCTCTGATATGCATAATATTCGGAAAACACTGTAAGTAATAGGAAAAAAATCAAAAACCCCTTGACTTTTTGTATTTTGTGATGTATAATCATTCAAACGGACAGCTCCGTAATTTTTATGAAACAGAAATGAGGAAACCGAAATGAAAAAAATTCTTTCCATTGCGCTCGTGTGCATTATGCTCCTCTCTGCCGTAGCGATGCTTGCATCGTGCGGTGAGGAAAAGATCATCGTAAACACCAATGCCTTCTTCGCTCCCTTCGAGTACTACGTAGGTACCGAGATCAAGGGCGTTGACGTCGAGATCATGAACAAGGTCGGCGAAAAGCTCGGCAAGAAGGTCGAGTTCAAGAATACCGAATTCTCCGCGATCATTGATAACGTCAAGGAGGGAAAGGTCTGTGACGCGGGTGCGGCAGGCATTACCATCACCGACGAGAGAAAGGACAAGGTCGATTTCTCGATTCCTTACTACACCTCGGTTCAGTACGTGATCTTCAAGACGACCGATACGACGATCGAAACGAAGACCGTTGACGGAACCGAATACATCGTATGGGAGGCGCTTGCAGGCAAGAAGCTTGGAACGCAGACCGATACGACCGGTTGGATCTACACCGACGGAGAGATCAATGCACAGGAAGGCAACGATTACGGCTACAACGGTGTTCTTTACGGCACCGACACGAAGCTCCTGTGCTACGATAACGCGCAGCTCGCAGCAGACGCGATCACCGCAAATGCAATTGACGCGGTTATCATTGATGAGCTCCCCGCGCAGTACATTGTCAGCAAGAATTCGGGCTTCAAGTGCCTGCCTCTCTACTATGCAGGTGAGACCGACGCGGACGATGCTCCCGTTGAAGAGCAGTACGCGATTTGCGTGACCAAGGGCAACACCGAGCTGCTCGACGCGATCAACGAGGTTCTTGAGGAGCTGCTCGTAAAGGATGCAAGCGGAAAGACCAAGATCGAAGAGATGGTCATGGCTCACATGGGAATGGAATAATTCCGTAACCGAATAAAGAAACGTGAAAAAGAACTATGCCCTACGGCAAAGTTCTTTTTCGCTGTATTACGTAAGGATATAATATGGATTTTATAAAGAAAATAATCGAGCTCTTCACAACGAGGTCCTATATGGAGAGCATATTCGAGGGCTTCAAGACGACGCTCATCATTTCGGTGCTCGCGGCGGTGCTCGGACTCATTCTCGGTGTGTTGCTCGCACTCATTTCGATCGCCAGGGATTCGAAGTGGATGAAGCTCCCGAAGTTGCTTGCGAAGATCTACATCACTGTCATCCGCGGAACGCCGATGGCGCTTCAGCTGTTCATTATGGCGTACGTGGTGTTCACGATCCGCGATTTTCCGCTTGAGATCACGGCGACGATCGCGTTCGGTCTGAACTCGAGCGCGTACGTTGCAGAGAACATCCGTGCGGGTATTCTGTCGGTCGACATCGGGCAGACCGAGGCGGGACGCGCACTCGGACTTACGAGCGGCGTTACAATGCGGAAGATCGTCATCCCGCAGGCGGTCAAGAACGTGATCCCCG
>JAZSIN010000184.1:0-3483 GCA_045533845.1 Eubacteriales bacterium
AAGGAGGAATCACGATGAAAAAGCTTACAATCCTAATTCTCGTTCTCTGCCTTGTCTTTTCGCTGTTTTCTTGCGGAACGAAGGGGAACGGTGACTCCTCCGGAACGCCTGAGGGAAGTGGCACGGGAGAGCAGAATCCGCCCGAAGGCTACACGCCCAGGTGGCATCTGTCGGAGCAGCTCGGGGGAAATCTCCTTTCAGAATACGATCTCGGAGTCGCAATTCCTCTTACCGAATGCACACGGTACAGCGATGACGTCGTTTTCGAGGTCGAGCTTTTTGAAAAATTTTACCCGCTCGGCTCATATCTTCAAGCGAGGATTACCGTCACAAACAATTCGGAAGCGGATATTATCTATTATGCAAACAGCTCTCCGGGAGAGATCACCTCTACCGAATACAATAGCTCAAGTAGGAGAACACAGTCGCTAACGCCCATTCTCGAGCCCGAAGGCTATGAGGATATAAACTATTACATTGACGGTGTCCAAAGGCGCGTTTTTAAGCGTGGAGAGCAGCTTGTGTTCGAGCGAGCCATCCTCGTTTCGCCTCGATATTTCATTGTGGGCGAGTACAGTCTTGAATTCACGATACGGCAGATCGAGCCCACCACGAAGGAGTATAAATGCAGTATCCCGATCTTCTTCGTCGATCGAAATACGACGGATCTCCCGTGGGATTGATCCGCTATAAAACCGCCCCCGACGGAATATCCGTCGGGGGCTTTGTTTATTCGGCTTCGATCATTCGGAAATCGTTTCAAGCACCGCGACGAGCTTTTCTGCCATCGCGTCGAGCGAGCCCTCGGTGAAGGGATCGGCAAGTCCTGCGTCGACGATCAGATCGCGGAAGCCCTTCTCGCCACCCGCGCGGCAAAGCGCAACGTAGCGGTCGAGCGCCTCCTTATAGTTCTCGCGCGAGAGACACAGGAAGCCGATCGCGACCGTCTGTGCGAGGCAGTAGTCGATATAATAGAAGGGCGACTCGTAAATATGCATCTGATACTGCCAACGCGTTCCCTCCGAAAGGTACGGAATGCCCTCGTACGAGAGGTACGGGCGGTACTTCTCTTCGAGTCCTCTCCACACCGCCTTGCGTTCCTCGGGCGTCATTTCGGGCTTCTCATACACCTCGTGCTGGAATTCGTCCACCATAACGCCATACGGAATGAAGGAGAGCGCGTCAAGCAGATGCTTCCGTCTATAACGGTTCTCATCCTCCCCAAAGAAGGCGTGCATCTCGGGCCACGAAAGGAACTCCATACTCATCGAATGGCACTCCGCCGTCTCGCAACCGCCGATCGCAAGCTCGGTATCCTCTCTGTCAAAAACCTTCTTCATCGCGAAGGCATGGCCAAATTCGTGCGTCAATACGTCGACGTCGCCCGTCGTGCCGTTGAAATTTGCAAGAATGAAGGGCTGACGGTAACGATTAAAGATCGTACAGTAGCCGCCACCCCACTTTCCATCGCGCGCATCGACGTCGAATGCCTCCGCCTCCTGCATCTCGCGCATAAAGTCACCGATCTCGGGAGACATCTTGTCGTACATCTTCTGCGCGGCATCGAACATTTCCGCTTTATCGAGAATCGGCGTGATCGATGCACCGCCGCCGTAAACATCGTTGTCGTAGAACATAAAGGCGTCGAGGCCAAGCCCCCGTCCGATCTCCTCCTTGATCGCTCTGACGCGCGGAACGAGCGCTGTCTTTACGTTCTCACGGAAGCGTGCGACCATCTCGGCGTCGTAATCAATGCGGCCCATACGGTAGTAGCCGAGCTCGGTGAAGGTCTCGTAGCCAAGCTTCTTTGCGATCCGCGTGCGAATTCTCACAAGGCGGTCATAAATTGAATCAAGCGCCTCCGAATTCTTCTCGAGCCCGCGTCCGATCGCCTCTGCCGCCTCGCGACGCGTTTCGCGGTCAGCGCTTTCGAGACTGCCGCGAAGGCGCGAAAGGGGCATATCCTCCCCACGGAAGGTGAAAACCATCTCGGACATCAGCTTCGCGTACTCTGTGACAACCGCATTCTCCTCCTGGCAGTCCTCAATCACTGCGGGGGAAAAGGTCTTCTGCTCGTTTTCCCACATTTTGAAGAGGCGGGGATTCATTTTTGTCTCAAGCTCGGTACGGTAGGGCGAATCGAGCATCAGCTTTCCGTACGCCGTCGAAAGCTCCGCGAAAAGCGGACCATTCTCGTCGTAGTAGTTCATTTCATTCTGGTAGAACTCGTCGCGCGTGTCGAGTGTGAAGCGGCAATTCGAGAGGGACGCCGCTGTCTCGTAGAGATCCATTTCCGCACGGAAATCCTTGCGCGCCTTAATAACGTCGTCGGCGGATTTCGCAGACCTCATCGCTTCTTCAAAGCGAGAAAACGCCTCCCTGCCCTCCTCGATCGTGTAGCGCTTATAGGGGATCTCGGATACCTTCATAATAGCCATAGTGATTGCTCCTTTTCGTACAATTATCCTCTTTATTCTACCACACCCGAAAGAAAAATGCAAGGGGCGTCTTGACAAATTACCCCTGAAAGGGTAAAATAATAAAAAAGATGCGCCCGATAAAGCCTCACCCTGTTATCATAAGGATCAACGCCACACCCGATAAAGGAGCACCTATGCCCACAGAAAAATTATACGACAACGACGCTTACGCGACCGACTTTACGGCGCGTGTGCTTTCCTGCGAAAAGGAAAACGACCTCTACGCCACAGTACTCGACCGCACGCTCTTCTTCCCCGAGGAGGGCGGACAGGAATGCGACACGGGAAAGCTGAGCGGCCTTCCCGTCTCCCACGTTCGAATCGAAAAGGATGGAACGATCACGCACCTCCTTCCCGCCCCGCTCGCGGTCGGGGAAACGGTCACAGGCGAGATCGATTTTCAGCCTCGCTTCCGCAAAATGCAGCACCACACGGGTGAGCATATCCTCTCGGGACTCGCGCATCGGTTGTACGGCGCAGAGAACGTCGGCTTCCACCTCGGGGAGGACAATGTTACGATGGATCTTTCGATTCCCCTCGACCGCGCAACGCTTGACAAGCTCGAGGACCTCGCGAACACGGCGATCTACGAGAACGTCCCCGTCACGGCGCGCTATCTCACCCCCGCGGAAATGGCAACCGCCGTTTACCGTTCGAAGCTTGACCTCAAGGAAAACATCCGCGTCGTCACGGTTGAGGGCTACGATGATTGTGCCTGCTGTGCTCCCCACGTCGCGAGGACGGGCGAGATCGGGCTCATCAAGATCCTCGACTATATGCATTATAAAGGCGGCACGCGCCTGACGATCGCCTGCGGCGGTGATGCCCTCAGGGACTATCGCGCGCGTTACCGAGACACCGTCACGCTCTCAAATCTCCTCTCCGCCAAGCAATCGGAGCTCATCGAAGCGGTCGAGCAGCTGCAAGCTGCACTCGCACGTGAAAAGCGCGCACAAAACGACCTCCGTGCGGGGATTCTCCACGAGGAGCTGAAGCGCCTCGG
>JAZSIN010000150.1:0-1840 GCA_045533845.1 Eubacteriales bacterium
GACCGCTTGGCCTCCGACTTAGGAGGACCGCTACGTTCAGAATCGTCATCACACCGATCGCGAGGTCTGCCGCCGTCCACACCGACTCGGGCGCGGCATTTACGCCATAAAAGACCGAGAGCGCAAAGAGGACGAGATAGGTGATCTTTACCGATCTTCTCCCCGTAAAATAGGAAAGCGCCGATTTCCCGTAATGCGCCCAACAGATCACAGTCGCAAATGCAAAAAAGAGAATGAGCAGGGCGAAGATCGGTTCGCTCCACGCGCCGAGCACGATGCTATACGCCTTGACCGTCATCATCATACTGTCCGCTCCGTAAACGGCGACGCGATCGTAGCTGACAAGAAGCACGGCGGCAGTCAGGGTGCAAAGGAGGATCGTATCCACAAAGACCTCGAGGATTCCCCAAATGCCCTGCTCCGCGGGACACTCTGCCGTTGACTCGACGTGCGCGATCGGCGCAGTCCCGCACCCCGCCTCGTTCGAGAGGAGTCCACGCATTGTCCCGAGACGAATCGCCCTTGACACAAAAAATCCCCCGATCCCCGACGTGGCACTCCGAAATGAAAAAGCATCGTCTACCACCGCGCGAAACGCCCCCCCGAGTGCATCCCGCCGAATGATCAGAACGGCAACCGACAGAGCGAGATACAGCAACGTCATAAACGGAACGAGCCGCTCGGTGAGTGCCGAAATCCGTTTTCCGCCACCAAGGGTAATAAAAAACACCACGACCGCGAGAAGAACGCCAAGCGGCATCGGGGAAACACCGAACACCCCGCGAAACGACGTTCCGACCGCGTTCATCTGAATCACACATCCCATCGTGAGCGAGTTGAGAATGCATAAGACGGCGAAGATCCCCGCAACCACAGCCCCGATCCTCGGAAGCCCGATACGGCGAAAAAGAGCACGGATATAATACATTGTACCACCGCGATGCGTTCCGTCACGCTTTGCTTCGCGGTAACGTACGGCGAGAACGATCTCGGCGTATTTTAGAAGCATCGCAAGAAAGGCAGAAAGGAGCATCCAAAAGACCGCACCCGCACCGCCGAACGTGATCGCACTCGCAATGCCGACGAGATTCCCGACGCCGAGCGTTCCCGCAAGCGCGAGCGTCACAGCACGAAAGGGGGATATTCCCTCTCCACGGGCATTCCTCTGCGGCTTCAGCATCGTCCGGAGTAGAAGGAGTGGGTGGCGGATATGAAAGGCGCGAAGCCAGAAGAAATAAAAAGCACCCGCAAGGAGGAGGATGCTCGGAACTGCCGCACCGACAAGGTATTCGTTTATGAGATCAAAAAAGGCGGTTATTCCGTGCATTTTTCCCTCCGGATTCTCTTCACTTTTTTCTTGTTTTCATTATACGGAAAATCCATTTTTTTATGACAGCGAGAGGCGTCCGCCATTTTCGCGCGAAAATCCTGCAAAATCCGCCGAAAATTGACAGACGCAAAAGATCATTGCTAACGCAAATGTTAAAAAACTGTTAACTATACGACTTACCTCTTGATTTTTCTAAATTTTAGTGTAAAATAGAGGCATGGTTTAGCACTCATAAGCAACGAGTGCCAAAACAACTTGATTTTCACGGTGCATCCACCTCGGACGCACTGAATGCTTAGGAGGAAACAAAAATGATTATCAAACCCCTCGGTGATCGCGTACTCGTAAAGTCGGTCGAAGCAGAGGAAAAGACCGCAAGCGGCATTTTCCTGACCGCAGCCGCAAAGGAAAAGCCTCAGGTAGCTGAGGTCGTTGCAGTAGGCCCCGACACGGTTAACGAAGACGGCAAGCTCGATCCGATGGAGGTCAAGGTCGGCGACAAAGTCATCA
>JAZSIN010000257.1:0-6061 GCA_045533845.1 Eubacteriales bacterium
CCTCCGAGATATTATATCCGCCAAGATATGAGAATGCTTCGATAAAGGCAAGTGCACCCTCGCGCACTCTGCCTGCGGAAGCCGCCGAGATGTCAATGCGAGTGCCGCTTTGCGTGATCTCGAGCCCTTCCCCTCCAATGCGCGAAAGATTTTGCAGATACGTGCCGTCAAGCAGCTCGGTGATTCCAAGGTTGACGGTCAGGGTCGGGTCTGCGTTGTAAAGCGCGAGCGTTGCCTCGTCAAGTGCAAGGTATTCCTTGTCAGAAAGGATTACGAAATGCGCGTGGAAGCGTCCCTGAAGCTCTGCTTTGATATGTACTGCAATCTCCTCGCCCCAGCCTTCTGCTTCGGGGTAAACGATGACAAGGTGCGGGAAGAGCTTGGGCACAGCGGTGCCTTCGAGCTCGGGCATTTTGTCGTCAAAGGAGAAGGGAGGAGGCAGTTCACTCTCACCCGTGTCGGGCATTGCCGCGGGAAGCATCGTCAAAAGAAGCAGTGCAAAAACTGCCGCGACAGATATTCTTATTAAGTTCTTTCTGTCCGCCCGCAAAACGGCTTCTTTGATTTTTTGAAAGTTCGGCATGAAATTTGCTTTCCTTTTTATAATATATCGGATTTTACGGTAGTACTGTTGAGCTGTAGCCCGTGCTGACCACAAGGTCGATGGTGATCCAGCCCTGGGGACCGGTGACAGTTTGTCCGGCGTTTACCGATTGGTAGATCACCTTGCCCGCCGCCGCGTAGCTTTGTGCGTAGCTGATGTTGCTGATCAGAATACCTGCCGCAAGCAGACGCGATTCCGCCTCGGCAAGATCCATTCCCGTGACGTTCGGCACGACAACGCTGACCGTGGGCGGGGTATAGGTAGTTCCGCCGCTGAGGACAAGCGTGATCTCAAGAATACCCGTGGAGACCTCAACCTTTCCCTCGCGCGGTATCTGCGAGAGGATGGTGTCCTTGGGCTTTAGGCTCATGGTGTAGGTCACGTTCAGCTTGTATTCGCAAATGCCCTCGAACATATAGTCCAGGATCGCGCGCGCGCCGCTGAGCGACTGTCCCACAAGGTTCATCATATTGACCGTGCGGGTGTATGTAGGACCGCCGCTGACCGTGAGTGTGATCGAATGCGTATTCGATGCAACGGCGTCCGTGGCACTCGGCGACTGAAGGATTACGGTTCCTGCGGGCGCCTCGTCTCTTACCGTGATAAGATTGACGTCAACGCCGTAGCGTTCGAGCTCCTTTTTTGAGAGTTCGGCGTTCTTGCCGAGAACATCGGGGCAGACCTTGAGCGCAAAATCCTCGCCGCCGCTGACGACAAAGTCGATGGCGGTGACATAAGCATAAGCGCCGACACCCGCCTCGTGCGACGCAGCGATGACGGTACCCGCCTTCATCGGCGAACGGGTGTAGGTCACGTCGCCGACAAGAAGATAGTTTTCGTCAAGAAAAGTCTTTGCCTCGCGCTCGGTCATTCCCACAAACTGGGGGAGCGTGACAAGCACCTGCTCGGTGCCCGCGCTGACGTAAACGTTTATCATACTGCCCGGCTGGATCTTTTCGCCCGGCATAGGCTCGGTCGCGTAGACGTATCCTTCGGGGATCGCGGCGTTTTCCTCACGGATGATGGTCACGCCGTAGCCCTCGGAGCGAAGTTTTGTCTGCGCCAGGCGCCAGTTCATCATAAGATAGTCGCCAAAGGTGACAAGCTCGGGGCCGATGCTTACCGAGATCGTAACCTTACAGGGCGATTTTCTGCGCGCGCCTGCGGAGGGCTTTTGCGAGATGATCTTGCCCTTTTCGACCGTATTTGAGGTCAGATATTCAACCGTGACGATATAGTCTTCCTCGTTAAAACCGAGTTCAGTAATAATTTCCTCGCTGTATTCGACTCCGACGCTGTCGGGGACCTTAAGGCTCGCGGTTCCCGGCGCACCGAAATTCAGCGCGTCAAGACCGTAGAATACCGAAACAAGTCCGACGAAGCAAACGGCACAGGCAATTCCGAGCGCGATGGGGAAGAAGGAGCGGCTCGGCGGTCTTTCCGTGCGGTTCCTTCTCGAACGCGCTTCCGCTGCCATTTGCTTCGGGGAGGGTACTGCGGCAAGGGGATTGTCGCCCAGCCTGCGGATCTGAATGAAGACGTCCTTCGCCGTCTGGTAGCGGCGGCGCGGATCCTTTTCCATCATGGTGAGGATCAGACGCTCGAGTCCGCGGGGGACCTGCTTGTTGATTTTTCTCGGCGGCAGGGGCTTGTCGTGTATCTGCATCATAAGGATGGAGATGGGGCGCTCGTCGTCAAAGGGGAGTCTTCCCGTCGCCATTTCATACATCAGAACGCCGCAGGAGTAAAGGTCGGAGCGCAAATCGGTCGATTTGCCCGCCGCCTGCTCGGGGCTGATGTAGTAAACTGTTCCGATGGCGTTGTCGGAGATGGTTTTGCCCTTGCTTTTTTCGGGCACCTTTGCGATGCCGAAGTCGGTCACCTTGATAAAGCCATCCTTGAGAACAAGAATATTCTGTGGCTTGATGTCGCGGTGAACGACGCCGCGGCTGTGCGCGTGTTCAAGTGCGGCAAGGATCTGCTCCGAAAAGGAGATGAATTCGTCAAAATCGAGCGCGCCGCGCTTGTCCATATAGGTGCGGAGCGATATGCCGTCGATATATTCCATAACGAGGTATTTTTTCTCGGTTTTGAAGGATACCGCGCGGATCGAAACGATGTTGGGATGCGAAAGCATGGAAACGACCTTGGATTCGTTCATAAAGATATTCAGCGATTCCTTATCGTCCGCAACGTCGTCGCGAAGCATTTTTATGGCAACTGCGGAGCCGTCGCGGAGGTCGGTCGCCTTGAAGACAACGCTCATTCCGCCCGTTCCCAGGCATTTTTCTATTTTGTATCTCGAGTCGAGCGTGGTGCCGACGAGATCTTTATATGATAGGTTCTTTTCCATAATAAATTCCGTAATATTAAAGTTCGACGATAACGACCGTGATGTTATCGGGTCCTCCCGCATTATTTGCGGCGGCAACGAGTTTTTCGGCCTTTTCGCGCAATTCGCCCTCCGCGCAAACGATCTCGGCGATCTCGGCGTCGCTGATGACACCGCAAAGTCCGTCGGAGCAAAGAAGGATATAGCGGGGCGCATCTGCCGTACCGGGTGCGGGATTGAGCGAATGAATATCAGCCACAACGTCGCCGTCAATGCCGACCGCGCGGGTGATGATATTTCTCATCGGGGAATTCTGTGCTTCCTCGTATGTAAGCTCGCCTATGTCGACAAGATGCTGAACGTATGAATGGTCCTTTGTCAGCTGCTCGATCTTGCCGCCCGAGATCTCATACATACGGCTGTCGCCGATGTTGAGCGAATATGCAAGGGTGTTCTCAACAACGAGAAGGGCAACAAGTGTCGTACCCATATCCTCAAGCTTGCCGTCCGAGTCCTTTGCCTCTTTGTAAACGGCGCGGTTGGCTTCGGAAGCAGAAGCCGAAAGCGAAAAACGCAGACCGACACTGCCGAGATCGGGCTCGTCCTCGGGGTTATCGGGCAGAATATGCTCGCGCATAGCTTGCGCAAAGGTATCAAGGGCAAGTCTGGAAGCTATCGCGCCTCCCGCCACTCCGCCCATACCGTCACAAACTGCAAGCAGAGTGACCCCGGGGAGGATCTCGTAGATACCGAAGCAATCCTGATTTTCTGTGCGACGAGTGCCAACGTCGGTCTTTCCGTAAAATTTCATGAGAACACCTTTCTACCGTGTTAAATGATGAATTTAGTTCTTTTCTTCTTCTTTGTGCTGTCGTCTGAGCTGTCCGCAGGATGCGTTGATGTCGGGGCCGAGCTTTCGGCGCACCGTTGCGCGAATGCCCTTTTTCTCAAGGGCTGCGCGGAATGCCTCAATCTTGTCTGTGGAAGGAGGCATAAGTCCCGTTTCCTTGACGGGATTGACGGGAATGAGATTTACGTGGATCGGGAATTTTTCACCGCGAGACGGCTTGCCGCGAAGGGCGGAATTGAGCACGCCCGCAAGGTGGCTCGCATCGGCGGGGGAAGAATTCTGCCCGTCGATGAGGGTGTATTCGAAGGATATGCGCCTGCCCGTCGCGCGCCACCAGTCAAGGCAGGCGGCAAGAAGCTCTGCGACGTTCCAGCGGTGATTGATCGGCATTATCTTGTCCCTCACCTCGTCGTCTGCGGCGTGGAGAGAGATCGAAAGGGTGATGGGCAGGTTCTCCTTCATCAGCTTGCGGATACCGTCAACGTGTCCGCAGGTCGAAAGGGAGATGTGTCGGTAGCCGATGCAGATGCCTCGCTCGTCGTTGACAAGGTGCAAAAAGCGGAGGACGTTGTCGTAATTGTCCATCGGCTCGCCGATTCCCATAAGTACAATGTTTGATATGCGCTCGCCCATATCGGCGGATGCCACGATCACCTGACCGAGGATCTCGCCCGCGCTCAGGTCGCGCACCTTGCCGCCGATCGTCGAGGCACAGAAGGCGCAACCCATTCGGCATCCGACCTGCGAAGAAACGCAGATGGTGTTGCCGTGGTTGTAGCGCATAACGACAGATTCGATGCACTCGCCGTCGTGCAGGCGGAAGAGGTATTTCACCGTTCCGTCAACCTGCGAGACGAGCTTTTGCTCGATCTCGGGCATACGCGAGGGCAGAGCCGCCTCGAGCTTTTCGGCTGTCGCCTTTGAAATATTCGTCATTCGGCTCGGCACGAGCCCCTTGTGAAGGGCGGGGAAGATCTGTCCCGCACGGTATTTTGGCTCGCCGAGCGAGATTATCAGCTCCTGCAACTCCTCGGGATAAAGGGATAGCAGATCTGTTTGCTTGTTTTCCATATTTATGACTTTCGTATGATTTTTGAAATGAAGAATCCGTCGTGCTCGTCTGTCGGGTAAAGCGTCAGCATTCCGCCATCGGCGTTATACTCTCCGAGTGCAAACGGAACGGCTTCAAAATCTTTATGTTCATTTAAGAATTTTTCTACAATATCTTCGTTTTCCTCGGGCAGGATCGTGCAGGTCGAGTAAACGAGCGTTCCACCGATCTCGAGTGACTCTGCAACCGCGCAGAGGATGGAGTACTGAAGCGGGGGCAATTCTGCGTTCTTTGAAAGCGGGCGGTATTTGATCTCGGTCTTCTTCGCCGCGACTCCAAGCCCCGAGCAGGGCACGTCGCAGATGATCTTTGAGTATTTTTCGCCGCAAGGTAGAGATGAATCGCGCTCCTCGGTCTTGATTATCGAAACGCCGAGGCGTTCCGCGCCCGATGAAATGAGCGGGAGCTTGGATGCGTGCAAGTCGCGCGAGGTGATGCTGCCCGTGTTCTTCATCAGCATAGCCGCCGAGAAGGATTTTCCGCCGGGGCAAGCGCAGGCGTCAAGAAGCCTGTCACCCTCGTGCGGGTCGAGCACGAGCGAGGAGATCTGCGAGGACTCGTCCTGAACGTAGCATAGACCTTCGGAGATCGCCGTGGGCAGACCCGAACCGACAACTCGAATGCCGTAAGGCGAGGTCGCGGTGGTCGTGCACTCAAATCCCTCGGTCTCGAGCCGTGCGATCAGCTCCTCGCGGGTGGTGCGGAGAGTGTTTACGCGCAAAGTGAGCGCGGGAGTTTCAAGATAGGAGGCGAGAATGCTTTCAGCCTTCCTCACGCCGAAAAGCGAAATGAACTTCTCGCAAAGCTCGCGGGGAGCCGAATAGGTGACCGAAAGCCGCTCCGCTTCGGGCTTTTCGGGGAATTTGATCGAATCCGCACGCAGATATGAGCGCAAGATCGCGTTGATAAAGCCGCGCGAGCGCGATCTTGCAAGGTTCACCGTTTCGTTGACTGCGGCGTGGGAGGGGATGCGGTCGAGGTAGCGGAGCTGATAGATCCCCATTCTCAAAAGGCAAAGCGCGTCGCGGTCAAGCTTTGAAAGCGGAACTTTAGAGAATTTTTGAATTATATAATCAAGCGTTATGCGCCGCTCGGTCACGCCCGAAACGATCTGCGAGAGAAGCGCTCGGTCAGCAAGTCGGAGGCCAAGCGGTCTTAGGAAGA
>JAZSIN010000045.1:0-3339 GCA_045533845.1 Eubacteriales bacterium
TTTTCTGCGCTCCCTACGTTACCATCGCGGCGGCTATGGAGGCTGCAAAGGGCTCGAACATCGTCATCGGTGCAGAGAACGTACACTTCGCACCGAAGGGCGCATACACGGGCGAGATCTCTGCCGATATGCTGAAGGCGATCGGCGTTAATACCGTTATCATCGGTCACTCCGAGAGACGTCAGTATTTCGGCGAGACCGACGAGACCGTAAACCTCCGCACGAAGGCTGCTCTCGAGGCAGGTCTCCGCGTCATCCTTTGCATGGGTGAGGTCAAGGAGGAGAGACTCGACGGTATCACGAACGAGGTCTGCGCAATGCAGATCAAGCTCGACCTGAAGGGAATCACTGCAGAGCAGCTGAAGAACGTTATCATTGCGTACGAGCCCGTATGGGCGATCGGTACGGGCCTCACCGCTACGCCCGAGCAGGCTGAAGAGACCTGTGGCGTCATCCGTGGCGTTCTCGCAGAGATGTACGGTGCAGACGTTGCGGAGACCGTTACCATTCAGTACGGTGGCTCGATGAACGACCAGAACGCCGCTGAGCTTCTTTCGAAGCCCAATGTTGACGGCGGTCTGATCGGCGGCGCTTCGCTCGTTGCATCGAAGTTCACCGCAATCGTAGACGCCGCACAGTAATTACGTAAGAAGCGACTACTGATGCTCGCGCGGGGTGCAATCACGTTGTATCCCGCGCGTTTTACGTCAATTTGTTTTTAGAGAGAGAGAAGGAGATTCGGATATGGCAAGCTACAGAAGAGGAAGAATCAACGACGAGATGCGGAGGGGAATGAGCGAGGTGCTTCGCACGGTGAAGGACCCGCGCGTTTCGGATGCCTTTATCAGTATCACGGCGTGCGAGGTCGCGGGAGATCTCAAGACCGCACGCGTCTACTATTCCGCGATGCGCGGAGACCCGAAGGAGATCGCACGTGGACTCAAATCCTCTGCGGGCTATATCAGAGGGCAGGTCGCCCGTATTATGAATCTGCGCCAAACGCCTGAATTTACCTTCATCGCGGATGACTCGATCAAGTACGGCGCGCACATCGAGGAGGTGCTCAGCAAGATCACCTACGCGGATGACGCGAAGGAAGAAAGCGAAGGGGAGAACGATGCGTAACCCGTCGCCGCTTACTGCCCGTGAAGTCGCAGAGGAACTGAAAAGACCGCTCCCGACGCTCATTACCTGCCATGTGAAGCCCGATGGGGACTGTCTCGGCTCGGCATTTGCACTGAAGGCGCTCCTTTCTCTCCTTGGCAGTCGTGCCTTTGTGATCTGCGCCGAGGAGTGTCCCGACCGTCTCCGCTTTCTTCTTGACGGGGAGCAGACGTCTGTTCTTTCGCAATCGATCCCCGCGGATCTCTCGGCGGAGCGCGTGATTGCGGTCGACACCGCATCTCCGATGCAGGCAGGTGCGCTGTTTGAGACCTACGGCGACCGCTACACCCTTATGATCGACCATCACGGAAGGGGAACACCCTTTGCGGATCATTGGATCGAGCCCGAGGCTTCTGCCACGGGGGAGATGATCTATACGCTGTCGCGCATTCTGCTTGAAGACGGCGCGATCGATGCGATCCCCACGTCTGCGGCAAGCGCGATGTATGCGGCGATCAGCTCGGACACAGGCTCCTTCCGCTATTCGAATGCGACACCCGAAACGCACCGCGCGGCGGCAGACCTGATCGCGTGTGGGATCGATTCCGCCGAGATCAACCGCCGACTCTTTATGTCGGTCTCCCTTCTTCAGATGAAGGCCGAGCACGAGGGCTTTCAGCGGCTTCAGCTTTTTGAAAACGGAAGGGTCGCGGTGATCACCTTCCCGTATGAGCTGAAGACATCGCTCGGGATTCGGGATGAACATACCGAGACGCTGATCGACGTCGCCCGAATGATCGAGGGTGTGGAGATCGCGTTTGTTTTGAAGCAGGCGACCGAGAGCAATTTCTTCCGTCTGTCGATGCGCGCGTCGGTCGACTTCGACGTTTCCGAGATCTGTGCCTTCTTCGGTGGCGGCGGACACAAGAGAGCCGCAGGCGCGACGATCGAGGCTGAGAGCATCGACGCAGCACGCGAGCTCGTTCTGGATGCGCTTCGCGCAAAATTTTAATAGCCAATACGGGAGAAAGGAGAGAAAATGAAGATCTTAATCGTCTATGCCTCCATATCAGGAACGACGACCGAGTGCGTTCGGATGCTAAGGCACTTTTTGCTGAGAAGAAGACCGACGATCATCGATCTTTCTCTCGCAACGCCCGACCCATCCGAATACGACGCCGTGATCGTCGGCGGACCGATCCGTCACGCGAAGCTTCACCCGCTCGTTGCGAAATACATAAAGAAATACGGAACGATCCTGAAGACCAAAAAGACGGGGTACTTCATCGTCTGCGGCTTTGCCGACGAGGCAGAGGAGCAGATCGAAAAGAACATTCCCGAGGATCTGAGAGAAGCTGCCTTTGACGTCGTTTCGTTTGGCGGGACGCTTGACGTGTCGCGTCAAAAGCGCTTTAAGGACAAGTTATACGTGCGCTTTATGCGGAACACGATCACCGACACGGGAGATGATGATGCCGCCGAGGACGAGGAATACACGCGCGTTCTTCCGTCGATCAATCCCGACACGATCAGCCGCTTTGCTTCGAAGCTGGATTAGAAAGAAATTTGAGCAAAAGTTTTGGCAAAATCTAAAAAAGCGCTTGACAAGTTGGGATGCTTGTGCTATAATGCTTAGGTACGCGAAAAGCGTGCCTATGACCCGTTAGCTCAGTCGGTAGAGCACATGACTTTTAATCATGGGGTCCGGAGTTCGAGTCTCCGACGGGTCACTGAATAGAAAAAACCGCGAAAGCTCTCGTTTTCGCGGTTTTTCTTTTTTCTGCTTTGGTATAATTATCCACTTTTTGTACAGGAAAAATTCGGATTTCGGGTATAGGGAAAAGGTGTGATAATTTTTTGCCAAAATTGACATCTTTCGAAGAGGATCACGGATAAATTTGCAGATTCAGTGGATTTTTTTATGAATAATTGGGGTGAATGGGTGAAAGAAGACGCTTAGCCGGAGATGACGGTGAATAATTGATGCGGAATATACAGATTTTTTCGTATGTATTCATCGGGTTTATCCTTTTTTATCTAATCCTCTCCAAATTTAAGGAGTAAAAAGGGAAATATTCATTCAATCGAAGGTGGAGCGGGCGGGAGTTGATTTTTCGGGGAATTGTGCTATAATATACCCGTCGTGGAGCGCTACGCGACACCGTGAACAACGGACAGACAACCCGAAAAAAGGAGTATTACAATGATAACCGCAGAGAAACCCTTCGACATATG
>JAZSIN010000056.1:0-1625 GCA_045533845.1 Eubacteriales bacterium
GAGATCACCGAGGAGCAGTATGCAGAGGGGCTTCACTACGTTCTTCGGAATAACGCCGACAAGCTTTCGGGGATCCTGAACGGCATCGACTACACCTACTACGATCCCGAAAACGATCCCGTTCTCCCCGCTTGCTACTCAAGGGAGGATCTCTCGGGGAAGGCAAGATGTAAGCGCGATTTCTTCGAAAGGAACGGTCTCGCTTACAGGGAAAACGCTCCCCTCGCCGCAGTTGTATCCCGCCTCGTTTCCCACAAGGGCATTGACCTCATTTCCGAGATCGCCTACTACCTCATCGGCTCGACCGAGCTTTGCCTCGCCGTGCTCGGACGGGGAAGCACGCGGTACGAGGAATTCTTTAGAGGACTCGAGCGGGCGTATCCCGATCGTGTCCGCGTATGGATCGACTACGACAGAGATCGCGCGAAGGAGCTTTACGCGGCGTCTGATCTCTTCCTGATGCCGTCCGAGACCGAGCCCTGCGGACTTTCGCAGATGATTGCGTCGCGCTACGGATCGGTCCCCATCACGCGCGAAACGGGAGGACTCTTTGACTCGATCAAGCCCTATTACGAAAAGGACGGAGAGGCGATGGGGAATGGCTTTACCTTCCGTGAATACGAATCGGGCGAGCTTGAAAAGAGCATTCGAGCGGCGCTATCGCTCTATGGGCGTCCGGAAAAATGGGCGCACCTCAGACGGCGTGTAATGGAGGTCGACTTCTCGTGGCAGAGGTCAGCTGAAGCGTACCGCGCACTTTATCGGTCGCTCTGATCCCTTTACATCGGTCGCCCTTCGGGGGGGAAAGACCGCAGTTTATATCCGAACGGAGGAAGCAAAGTGAAACAAGGCTTTGATCAAAACGAGGTGAAGGACGCGCTTCTCGTGAAGCTCTCGCGGTATTTCGGAAGCGAGGCGCGTGAAGCAAGCGTCGAACAGATGTATAAGGCGGTGGCACTCACCGTCCGCGATATTCTCGCGGAAAAAAGAGAGGCGTATAAAAGACGGGTGAAGGAGACGGGCGCGAAACGCGTCTACTACCTCTGTATGGAGTTTCTGCTCGGCAGATCCTTAAAGAATAACCTCTGCAACCTCGGGCTCGAGGAGGTCTATCGTGCGGCACTCGAGTCACTCGGCTTCGATCTCGACGTGCTTTACGACATTGAACCCGACGCGGGACTCGGAAACGGCGGTCTCGGACGCCTCGCGGCTTGCTTTATGGATTCGCTGTCGTCGCTCGATTATCCCGCGACGGGCTTTTCAATCTGCTACGAATACGGACTCTTCCGACAGCTAATCGTCGACGGGATGCAGCTCGAGCTTCCCGATAATTGGCTTCCCCTCGGGGAATGCTGGCTCATTCCGCGCACCGACCGCGCGTGCCGCGTGCGCTTCGGCGGACGGGTACGGGAGGAATGGCGGGATGGTCACAACGACATCGTGTACGAGGACTACGAGGAGATCGAGGCGGTGCCGTATGATATGATGATCTCGGGCGCCGACAGCGACGCCGTAAGTCAGCTTCGCCTCTGGAGAGCGAGAAGCCGACACAACTTCAATATGGGGCTGTTCTCTGAGGGTCAGTACCGAAAGGCGCTTGAAGAGAACACGAACGCCGAGACCCT
>JAZSIN010000078.1:0-9429 GCA_045533845.1 Eubacteriales bacterium
CCTGCTGCCACCACGAGCTGAATCATACGATCAACTGTCCCCCGCTCTCCTTCGTCACCGAGCACTCAATGCTCCGTCAGAAGCTGTGCGACGCCGCGACCGACGCGCTCCGCCTCCTCCGCCTTCAGTCGGAGGGCTACCGCACCGAGGCACTCGAGCTCATCGACCCCGAGGAAACGCCGAAGAACGTGCTTCTGCGCGCCGTCAGACGGAAGGATTTCATAAAAGACTCCGAGGAAGCAAAGCGCCTTTCTCTCGAATACGAGACGGCACGGGAATTCCTCCTCGGCAAACGGATCACACTGCGCTGAAAATAAGCGCGGTCGGGGGAGAGAGAGGGAGAGACGATGACCTACTGCAACGCACAAAAGCTATTCGCATCCGCCCCCGAGGGAGCGGGCTCCGCAGACAGCCTGCGGCTCCTTCTTTCGCGCCTTGACGATCCTGAGCGTCACCTCTCGGTGATCCCCGTCGTCGGGGATAAGGGAAAAAGCTCGGTCGTACGGATGCTCTCCGCTATGATGGCAGCGTCGGGCATCTCCACGGTGGCGGTGACCTATCCCTGCCTATGTACCCCGAAGGACAACGTGCTCGTACGGGGAAAAGCCCCCTCTACGGAGGCATTCATCGCCCATACGTCCCGCATTTGGGACGCGATCCGCGGACTCAGAAAGGACGGACACGACGTCTCCTTCACGAAAAGCGAGCTGCTCTTCTGCCTTGCCCTGCTCGCGGGGCGAGAGAGAGGTGTGAGATGGCTGATCCTCGAGATCCCGTCCGCCTCCTTTTCTCCCCTCTCGGTGGTGCGCTTCTCCGCACCGCTCTCCGTGATCACCTCGTGCGGACCGTCTGTCCCGCCGTCGGTCACGGGAATGCTCCGCCGCGGACTGACCGAGGCGGTCTCCTCGCGTATGCCCTACGCCTCCTCATACAGCGCGATCTCGGGTGCGTGTGCGCGCGCAGGATGCCGACTCACCGTCCCCGTCTTTTCGGCGGTCAACATCGTCGAGTCCTCCCTCCGCCGCACGGTATTCACCTACCGAGGGCGGCAGTATACGATCCCGCTCTACGGCGAATACGCGATCTCGAATGCGCTTTGCGCCCTCGAATCGGCAGCGGCGCTCCGTCGCCTCGGCTGTCCCGTTTCGGAGGAGGGAGAGAAGGCGGGACTTCTTTCCGTCTCCGTCCCCGCACGCGGCGAGGCGCTTTCCTGCTCCCCGACCGTCTTCGTCGACGCCGCCTGTGACGCCTTCTCCGAGGAGGCGCTCCTTTCCCTGCTCCGAAAAAAGGGAACGGCACTCGGTAGCACGGTCACCCTCTGTATTGCGGACGGATCGGTGCTCTCCCCCGCGTTTTCCCGCCTTGAGGACCTCGGCTTCACCGTAAGGGAAACCGCCACGGTAAAGGTCGGGAAGGAGCATCAAACGGCAGTAAGCCTTCTGAAGGGTGCAACCGAGGAGGATCTGATCCTGACCGTCGGTGCGCTTCCCTTCGCCTATGCAATGCGGAATGAATTCTTAAAGGTGCTTCGGTCGATGTGACCGAGAAGCCCCCAAAAACGAAACCAAAGTGATGAGGTACATTATGAAAAAAAACGTCCTTCGCGTCCTTCTGCTCCTTCTTCTCTTCACCCTTTCCCTCTCGGCAGTCTCCTGCAAAAATAAGGTCGACGTGCCCGACGGAATGCAGCTTTGTTCTGAGGACCATCTCGAATACTACTTCTTCGTCCCGACGAGTTGGGTAGACAATACGGTCAGCGGCTCGACAAGCGCGTACTATACGAAGGGCGAGGACCGCGTCTCCGTCCTCGTCTCCTCCTACGTCCCGACCGAGGCGCTCGACGTTGCGGGCTATTGGGATCTGTGCGAAAAGGAATATAAGGAGACGCTGCAAAATTATACCCTCGTCTCCCCCGCGGACGGAAGCGAAACGCTCGTCGCAGACATCAAGGCGCGCGAATTCGTCTTCGTGGCAGAGCTTGCGGGAGAGGCATATAAGTACAGCCAGACCGTCTTTTTGAAGGAAGGTCGCTTCTACACGATCACCTATACGGCACTCGTAAACAGCTACGACACGCACCTCGCGGAGCTTGCGCTGATGAAGACACACTTCACCTTCCGCTGAGGGCGCACAGAAAGCACAAAATGAACGACCGCGAAATCTATCTCGATAACAGCGCGACCACCGCGCTTTCCCCCGAAGTAAAGAAAAAAATGATCGACGCGATGGACTGCTACGGCAATCCGTCCTCCCTCCATACGCGCGGCGTCGATGCCGAGCGGCTTCTCCGCGAGGCGAGGGAAAGCATCCTATCTGCCCTCGGCGTGCGCACGGCGGCGGGCGGCACGCTCGTCTTTACCGCATCGGGGACCGAGGCGACGAACCTCGCCCTTCTCGGCACGGCACACGCGAAGAGCCGCAGAACGGCAAATCGCATCGTGATCACCGATTCCGAGCATCCCTCGGTCGAAAACACCGCACGCGTCCTCGAAAAAGAGGGCTTCGAGATCACGCGCATCCCGACGAAGGGCGGCATCCTCGATGAGGAGGCGCTCGACAAGGCGCTTGACCGAAACGTTTTCCTCGTCTCCCTCATGATGGTCAACAACGAAACGGGCGCACGGTATGACGTCGAACGCGCCTTCCGACTCGCGAAAGCGCGGAATCCCGAGGCGATCACACACTGCGACGCCGTGCAGGGCTTTCTCAAATGCCGCTTCACCGCGCAGTCGCTCGGCGCGGATCTCATCACGCTCTCCGCACATAAGATCCACGGACCGAAGGGCGTCGGCGCACTTTATATCGACAAAAGGATCTTAACGCGCCGCGCGATCGTCCCGACCGTAACGGGCGGCGGACAGGAGAACGGACTCCGCTCGGGTACCGAAAACGTCACCTGTATCGCGGGCTTCGGCGAGGCGGCGCGCACGGGCTTCAAAACGCTCGACGCGGATCTTGCCCATCTTCGCTCGCTCCGCAGCTACGCAGTCGAGCGCCTTTCCCCGCTTGAAGTCAGACTGAATCTCCCGAAGGGTGACGTCGCACCGCACATCGTGAACCTCACCCTCCCCGACATCAGGAGCGAGACGATGCTCCATTTCCTCTCGTCGAGAGGGATCTACGTCTCGGCAGGGTCTGCCTGCTCGTCCCACGCCGCGCATCCGTCGTCCGCGCTCCTCGCGTTCGGCGTATCCGAAGCGGAGGCAGGTCACTCGCTCCGCGTGAGCCTCGCGAAAACGAACACGACGGATGACATCGACGCGTTTTCGGACGCCCTCGACGAAGGGATCAAAACACTCGTCAGAGTGCATCGGGGGAAAAAATAAAAAAACGGAAGGGCGAGCCCGGATTGGCTCGCCCTTTTTCTGTCTGTCCGTGCGAAGATCAAGTCACAAGGAAATAGAAATCACACAGTGCATCATTGTAGTTAAAGGTCTCGGTCTCGGAGAGTCCAAAGGTCAGAAAATGCGAACGCTCGGGCTCTTCAAATTCGGTCGGAACACCCACCGAAAAGTTCACCGTGATCGCCTCGCCCGAATCAAGCGATACGAAAATGGGTCGTTCCTCGGTCACGGTCGTGTACTCCTCATTCGGCTCGACCACGGGGGAAGTGGAATACGGCAACTCACCGTAGTAGAAGGGTCCTACAAGGTCGATAAAGGCGTGCAGATAGTGCTCGATCTTCTCGTCTGTGTTGTTTGCGTAGGTCAGCGTTCCCTCGATCCGCTCTCCGAGCAGCGGTCTCGGAACGCTCCAGAAGTCCACGCGGAACGTAACGCCGTGTCGCTCCTCCTCGTAGCTTCCGACACAGGTGTCGGTGTAGCTCGTCGTAGCGAAGGAGTCGTCCTCCAAGGATCTATCACGCGGCAATCCGAAGGCAGACGGATCGTCGCCCTCCTTGCGCGAAGCGGAGCATCCGATCGACAGAAGGAGAGAAAGAATGAGGATGACAGACAGAACGTGCTTCAGTTTCATTTTTTGTGTGCTCCTTTCGAATAGATGTTTTGGGGACGGTTCCCGGCGGAAAACAAAAAGCACACGGGTACCCTCTCCGACGGGTCTCGTGCGCTGACTTCTGTCATCATCTATTTGCTTATAAAAGCGGAAAGTCGTGCACGGGAACGGGTCGACGGGCGAAGGCTTTCTGTTTTCACTTATATTTTAGCATCTTTTACTTCATTTGTCAACAGGTTTTTTAAAAAAAGTTGATTTTTTTCAGCAGGAGGCGAAACGCCTCCCTCTCCGCCTCGTTCCTCGGCACCTCCCCCGACGGGGGAGGTGGCACCGATTTGCTTCTCTCTGCAAATCTGGTGACGGTGAAGGCATATCGGCGCCCCCCAAAAAGAGACCGACGCTCCCGTCGGTCTCTCGTTATTTCCCCGTGTCAAGGCATCAGTCCGCGTCAAACCCGCCGAGCTCAAGGCCGGGGTTCTTGTCGTACGCCCAATTGATCGCCCACGTTCCGGGGAAGATCAGAAGATCCCTGTCGCGGAAATCCTTCACCCACATCGTGTCGGTCGTGACGGTGAGCTTTTCAAGCGGTACGTCCGATGCCCTCACACGCTTGATCTCCTCGTGCGGCAGGTCGCGCTTGATATAATCGACACCGTACTCGGTCTTCATCCGATGCTCAAGCACCTCGAACTGAAGGACGCCGACTACACCGACGACCACGCGCTCCATACCCGCTCCGGGGAGGGTGAAGATCTGGATCGCACCCTCCTGTGCGATCTGCATCATCCCCTTTGCGAACTGCTTCCGCTTCATCGAATCGACCTGCTCGATCACGGCAAAATGCTCGGGTGCGAAGGTCGGGATGCCCGCAAAGCGCACCTTCATCGCAGGGTCACAGATCGTGTCACCGATCGAGAAGATGCCGGGATCAAAGACGCCGATGATGTCGCCCGCATACGCCTCGTCAATGATCTCTCTCTCCTGCGCCATCATCTGCTGCGGCTGGGAGAGACGGAGCTTCTTGCCGCCCTGCACGTGGAAGTATTCGGTTCCGCGCTCGAATTTGCCCGAGCAGATACGAAGGAAGGCGATCCGGTCGCGGTGTGCCTTGTTCATATTCGCCTGGATCTTGAAGACGAACGCCGAGAAGCCGTCCCGCGCGGGATCGACCGTTCCCTCCTCGGTCTCACGGGCGAGGGGTGCCGTCGTCATCTTAAGGAAGCTCTCGAGGAAGGGCTCGACGCCGAAATTATTGAGCGCAGAGCCGAAGAATACGGGGGAAAGCTTTCCGTGGCGCACCTTCTCAAGGTCGAAGTCGTAGCTTGCGCCGTCAAGCAGCTCGATCTCGTCGACGAGCTGTGCGCGCGCGTCTTCTCCGATCAGCTCGTCGAGACGCTCGGTGTCGGTAATATCGCACTCGATCGCTTCAAGGCGGCGTCTGCCCGCGTGGAAGTCGTCAAACGCGAGAATGCTCCGCTTCTCTCTGTCGTACACGCCGCGGAAATTCACACCGCAGCCGATCGGCCAGTTCATCGGATAGGTCCCGATGCCGAATTCCCGTTCGAGCTCGTCAAGGAGGTCGAAGGGATCCTGCGCCTCACGGTCGAGCTTGTTGATGAAGGTGAAGATCGGGATGTCCCGCATCGAGCAAACGTGGAAGAGCTTTCTCGTCTGCGGCTCGATGCCCTTCGCGGCGTCAATGACCATCACCGCACTGTCCGCCGCCATCAAGGTTCTGTAGGTGTCCTCGGAGAAGTCCTGGTGACCGGGGGTATCGAGAATATTGATGCAGTAGCCGTCGTAACGGAACTGCATAACCGACGACGTGATCGAGATTCCTCTCTGCTTCTCGATCTCCATCCAGTCGGAGACCGCGTGGCGGTCGCTCGCCTTGCCCTTGACCGAGCCTGCCGATTGGATCGCGCCTCCGTACAGAAGGAGCTTCTCGGTCAGCGTTGTCTTACCCGCGTCGGGGTGCGATATGATCGCAAAGGTACGCCTTTTGTTGATCTCTTCTAAAAGCTGTTCACTCACGTTTGTTTCCTCTTTCGTTTGTTTCTCGGGATTCTTCAAAAGCCAATGATAGACTCGGGCGGAGGAAGTCGAGGATCGCCTCGACGTTCTCGTCCGAATATTCGATCTCTGCGGAATAGAGCCTTGCGACAGAAACGAGCGTCGGGAGGTCGAAGCAGCCGTTTTCCGTACGGTACAGCGCGCCGATCGCACACATCAGCTCGTACGAGAAGGCTGCAAACGCCGCGTATTCCAAAGCCTCCGCTTCGTCGAAGGCGTTCGCTATATAGCGGTAGACGAAATAGACGAGCAGCTGCTCGTATGCGGTCTCACAGTCCGCGTCACGCGTCTCACGGGCATCCGCCGCGTCACACGTCCTCAGTCGCTCAATGAGACGCATCCACGCGGGGTCGAGTGACTCGAGAGACAAGAGGAGGTCGGTCCACCCGCGCCTCTCGAACACGGGACGCCGCACCCCGAGACGGCGGAAAAGCGCCGTGAGACGCGCGTCGACCGAGATCTCCCTGTCCTGTAGGAGAGCGATCACTTCGTCGCGGAGGGATAGGATCTCGTCGCCCCCCTCGCAGCCGTCGAGCCCCACGAGGGTGACGCGCTCCCGCGTGCCGAGGATCAGCTCTGCCGCCGCCTCGCAGGAGAGCCCGAGTCCGCACTCGACCCGCCCGGGGAGGGCGTTATAGAAGCGCGGATGCTCGCGGCAGATCTCACAAAGCAGCGCTTCCCCACAGGAAAGGATCAATTCGCAGAGCCCGTCCGCATTCAGAAACGGACACCGCCCGCCGGGATGCGTCGCGAAATGGGGCGTTCCCTCCCGTGAGAGAGACGCGCGGAGACGTTCTCCAAGGTCTCCCGCCTCGCGTTCGTAGCGCGCGAGGGTCTCCTCGTCGACGTCGATCTCCCAGCCGATGCAGCAGCTATTTTTGCAGTCGCCCTTCTTGCAGGCAAATGCACGGTAGTAGCTCGGGTAGACGTACCGCCTCTCGTCCGTCATTTCAGCGTTACGAAGCCGACGACGGGATTGTGGTCGGAGATATAGACCCCGTCTACGGGGATGTCCTCGACCGCATAGGCGCGGGAGGGATCGGTCTCGAGGTCGGTGAAGATGTAGTCGATCTTAAGGGGGTCCTTCCGCTCGCCGAACTTGTGGAAGGTCGTCGGGATCTCGCGCGTGACGTCGACGATCTCGCGATCCGTACACGCCGTGATCACCTTGATCTCGGGGGCGTCGGGCGTCGCGTTGAAGTCGCCCGTCAGAACGAAGGGCAGACCCTTCTCCGAGACGTACTGCAGGATCTGCACCGAGCCAAGGAGACGCGCGATCGCGCCCTTGTGGTCGAGATGGGTGTTGAGGAAGAGGAAGGGCGAGGCACTTCCCTCGTGCTCGAGAACAACGGCAGTCACACTGCGCGGACAGCTGCTCTGATCGACACCGTAGCGGCTTCCGGGAACCGACGGTGCGGTCGACAGCCAGAAGGTATCCATCGAAACAAGGTCGAAGGCGTCTCTCTTGTAGGCGACGAGCATCGCCTCTCCCGTGAGATCAGACCCTCTGCCGCATCCGACGACAGCGTAATCCGTGAGCGCCGTGCGGAGCCAACGGCGAGCCTCGTTCGCGACCTCTTGAAAGCCGATGAGGTCGGGGCTTTCCTTCGCGATCACGTCAAGGATGCGTTCCTTGCGGTTCGGGAAATAATTCACGCCGTCCGCCTTCACGGGCGTACGAAGGTTAAAGGTACAGACCTTCAGTTCTCTGTCCATCGTTTGTTCCTCCTCTTAAGGTGTAATATATTACTAACATACTATTATACACCAAAGAGCGAAAAAAAGCAAGAGATACGGAAGAAAAACTTTCCCGCGCGGGCGCAAAGTACGAGCCCCCACAAAAGATAAGCCCCCCGCAGCGCGGGAGGCAAACAAAAAAGCAGGTAACGGGAATCGAACCCGCCTCCGCAGCTTGGGAAGCTGCTGCCTTACCACTGGGCTATACCTGCATATTACGCTCATTATTATACACGGGAGACTCCCCTTTGTCAAGAGGAATCTCCGAATTTCCCGTCAATTTCTTTTCGTGCTCCTTCGACAGAAGCACGCTTCCTCTCGCGGCCCCGGTTATCCCGTGACCGCTGAAAGTCCCGACCCCTCGAGCTGGGACAGGAACCAATAGAAGGCGCTCTCCATATCGATCTCGTGTCCGCCGTCGAAAATATCGAGGAAGGTCCTGCTCTTCGGGTCGATCGCGGTGATGCGGCGGTAAAGCTCCTCGCTCTGCTCGGCGGGAACGACGGGATCGTAGCGCCCGTGAAAGAGCTTCAGATTCGCCTTACACAGCGCGTCAACGTACGTGATCGGCGAGCGCTCTCTGTAGATCGCCTCCCCCACAGCCGTGGGCGGACCGCCGAGGCAAGCCTCGATGTGCGGACGGTAGCGCTTGCTGTACGCGTGCCACGCGAGAAGATCGGTGATCGGCACGAACGCGCCGACCGCGCGGTAGAGCATCGGCTCCTTCGCTGCCGTCATCAGCGCCATATGACCACCCCCGCTCAGTCCGAGCAGGAAGATCTTGTCCGTCGGGACACCGTATTCACGGCACACGAACCTCGTCGCGTCGAGGACGTCCCCGACCGCAAGCGGTGAGCCGCACGCCTCGCGGCAATGCGGATTCTTCGCGAGATTCGCGCCGCGAAACTCGGGGAGCAGAAGGCTCCAGCCGTACTTCTCGGCGTACGGAAGCATATTTTTGATCTGATTCTCACGCCCGAAGCTCCACGTGTGAAGCCCCACGAGAAGCGGTCGGTCAGCCCCCGCGTAGTGAAGGAGCGAGGGCTCTGAAGAACCGTCGAGCGTCGACAGAACGGTGATCTCCTGCATCGTAGAGAGAAAGATCAGCGGATCGGACGTGCGATCGCCTCGTCCTCGATCTGTACGGGTCTCCTCTGCGCGTCCGACTCGAACGCCGCGAGCATCAGCTTCATCGAGCGCTTCAGCTGTGCGTGAGTGACGAGCAGGAGCGACGGATCATTTCTGAGGATCGCATCCGCGAAATTGCGGTAGAACTCGTGTACGTCGGACGCGGGACGCGGGATCGTATATTCCTCGGTCGTCTTTTCGTCTCTCGGAGCCATCGTTTTCGTGAAGCCCGCAGAGGTCACAACGGGCGCGACGTCCTTATCCTCCCACGTCTTACAAAGCACGACGCGGCACTCGTCTCTCCAATCGTTTACGACGCCCGTACCGTTCACACCCGTGATGTAGAAGCGCGGGAGCGAAATGAAGTTGGTCGTACCGACCTCGATGTGTCCGAGAAGACCGCCCTCGAAGTGGAGATCGAGCTTGAAGCCGTCATCGACCTCATCGTTCGTGATGTGGTCACAGCGGCAATATACGCTCTCGATCTTCTTGTCGTCGATGATGCCGAGCATCTGGTCGATCAGATGCACGCCCCAG
>JAZSIN010000114.1:0-4872 GCA_045533845.1 Eubacteriales bacterium
CCTCATGATGATCCTCAGCGACATCCAGAAGGAATACGGCTATATTCCGCTCGACGTCCAGGAGATCGTCAGTAAGAGGACCGGTATCAGCGTTTCCGAGATCTACGGCGTTGTTACCTTCTACTCGTTCTTCTCCCTTAAGCCCAAGGGAAAATACATCATCGGCTGCTGTCTCGGCACCGCGTGCTACGTCAAGGGCGCACAACAGGTCCTTGATAAATTCTCCGAGCTTCTGTCGATCGCGCCCGGCGAGACGACCGAGGACGGGCTATTCACCCTCGATGCGCTCCGTTGCATCGGCGCGTGCGGCATCGCGCCCGCCGTTTCGATCAACGGAAAGGTCTACCCCAAGGTAGCGGTCTCCGCCGTCGCGGAAATCATTGAGGAGCTTCGGCAGGAAGGAGGCGTCATCTGATGATCAGAACCTTTGAAGACCCTGAAAAGAGACAGGCCGCCTGCACCGCCGCACTCAGCGATAAATTCACGGGACAGGGGCATAAGCGCGCGATCGTGCTTTGCGGTGGAACGGGATGCCTTTCCTCGAATTCCGCGGATATCAAGGCAAGGATCGAGCAGCTGCTCGAGGAAAAGAAGCTCACAGACCGCGTTTCGGTCAACCTCGTAGGATGCTTCGGCTTCTGCTCGCAGGGGCCCTTTGTCAAGATCTATCCCGAGGACACGCTCTACCGTCTCGTTCGTGTAGAGGACGTCGAGGAGATCATCGAAAAGGATATCATCGGCGGCGAGACCGTCGAGCGTCTGCTTTACGTCGACCCCACAACGAAGGAGAAGGTCGCAAAGCAGGAGGATATCAATTTCTATAAGAAACAAATCAGAATCGCCCTGCACGGCTGTGGTGAGATCAACCCCGAGGACATCAACGAGGCGCTCGGAGCGGGTGCCTTCGCAGGTCTCGCAAAGGCGCTCAGAATGGACCGTGCCGACGTCATCAAGGAGGTCCTCGATTCGGGACTTCGCGGACGCGGCGGAGGTGGCTTCCCCTCGGGCAGAAAGTGGCAGTTTGCATATGCTCAGCCCGACGGCGATAAGTACGTCGTCTGTAACGGCGACGAGGGCGACCCCGGTGCATTTATGGACCGCTCGATCCTCGAGGGCAACCCCCTTGCAGTCATCGAGGGTATGGTAATCGCGGGCTATGCGATCGGCGCGCAGAACGGATATTTCTACGTGAGAGCCGAATACCCGATTGCCGTCAACCGTCTGAAGAAGGCGATCAAGCAGGCTGAGGAGCTCGGACTCCTCGGCGACGATATTCTCGGAACGGGCTTCTCTTTCCGTGCACACATCCGTCTCGGTGCGGGCGCATTCGTCTGCGGGGAGGAGACCGCACTTCTGAACTCGATCGAGGGTCAGAGAGGTATGCCCCGTCCTCGTCCTCCCTTCCCTGCGGTCAAGGGGCTCTGGGGATGCCCTACGATCGTCAACAACGTCGAGACCCTCGCGTGTGTGCCGTACATTCTCCGTAACGGCTCCGACAGCATCGCAAGCCTCGGCACCGAGCGCTCAAAGGGCACAAAGGTATTCGCCCTCGGCGGCAAGGTCAACAACGTCGGTCTCGTCGAGGTCCCGATGGGTACGACCCTCCGCGAATTGATCTACGACATCGGCGGCGGGATCCCGAACGGAAAGAAATTCAAGGCGATCCAAACGGGCGGCCCCTCGGGCGGCTGTCTCACCGAAAAGGATCTCGACACGCCGATCGACTTCGATAATCTCGTCGCAAAGGGCTCGATGATGGGCTCGGGCGGAGCGATCGTTATGGACGAGGACAACTGTATGGTCGACGTCGCGAAGTTCTATATGGAATTCATCTGCGACGAGTCCTGCGGAAAGTGCTCGCCCTGCCGCATCGGAACCAAGCGCCTCCTCGAATATCTCAACAAGATCTGCGACGGCAAGGGCACGATGGAGGATCTCGAGGCGCTCGAGGCGCTCGCCGAGACCATCAAGGCGGGCTCGCTCTGCGCCCTCGGTCAGACGGCGGCAAACCCCGTCCTCTCGACCCTCTCGTCCTTCCGTGACGAGTATATCGCACACGTCGTGGACAAAACCTGCCCTGCCAAGGTCTGCAAGAAGATGATGTCTTACGTGATCGACAAGGACAAGTGCATCGGATGCGGTCTCTGCGAACGGCAGTGCCCCGTCGGTGCGATCTCGAGAACCGATTACGTCGCCCCCGGTCACAAGCTTCCCTCTCGCACAATCGATCCCGCAAAGTGCATCAAGTGCGGCGTTTGTATGGATTCCTGCAAGAAGATCCGGGCAATCGAAAAGAAGTAAGGGGGATATAAGTTACTATGGCAAAGATCAATATTAAAATTGAAGGCATTCCCTATCAGGTAGAGGAAGGACTGACCATTCTCGAGGCGGCGAAGGCGTGCGGATACGAGATCCCCTCGCTCTGCGCCTTCAACCACGGCGAATGCAACAGGGGCTCCTGCCGCGTCTGTCTCGTTGAGGCAACGGGTGCGAGAGGGCTCGTCGCGTCCTGCGTATATCCCGTAAACGAGGGTATGGAGATCACCATTTCCTCCCCGAAGGCAACGGCGGCACGGCGCGCATCGGTCGAGCTTCTGCTGTCGAATCACTCGATGCAGTGCCAGACCTGCGAAAAGAACGAAAAGTGCGAGCTTCTCCACGTTGCCCGCCTCACGGGCGCGAGAGACGATATGTTCCTCGGAGAGAAGACCGCGACCACGGTCGATATGCTCAGCCCCTCGATCGTCAGAGACACCTCGAAGTGCGTGCTCTGCGGCAGATGCGTTGCGCGCTGTGCGAATGCACACGGAAACGGCGTCCTCGGCTTCCAGAACAGAGGCTTTAAAACCATCATCGGTCCTGCCGAGAACCGCAGCTTCACCGAGTCGCCCTGTATCCTCTGCGGTCAGTGCGTCAGCGTCTGCCCGACGGGCGCGCTGATGGAAAAGAGCGAGATTGACAAGGTCGACGCCGCAATGAAGGCAGGCAAGTACGTCGTGGTCCAGACCGCGCCTGCGGTCAGAGCCGCGCTCGGTGAGGAGTTCGGTATGAAGATCGGCACACCCGTAACCGGTAAGATGGTTGCGGCACTCCGCCGTCTCGGCTTCAAGAAGGTGTTCGACACCAACTATGCGGCCGACCTCACCATTATGGAGGAGGCGACCGAGCTGCTGTCGAGGATCAAGAACGGCGGTGCGCTCCCGATGCTCACCTCCTGCTCACCCGGATGGATCAACTACGCCGAATATTATTACGGCGACTGCCTCCCCCACGTTTCGAGCTGTAAGTCCCCGCACGAAATGCTCGGAGCCGTGCTGAAGCACTACTACGCGGACAAAATCGGTGTCGCTCCCGAGGATATGTTCGTCGTTTCGATCATGCCCTGCACCGCGAAGAAGTTCGAGAAGGAGCGCGAGGATCTCCGCACGCGCGGGCTGAAGGACGTCGACGCAGTCCTCACGACGAGAGAGCTCGGCAGACTGATCAAGCGAAGCGGCATCAACTTCACACGTCTCCCCGACGAGGAATTCGACCGCGATATCATCGGTGACTACACCGGTGCCGCCGTCATCTTCGGCGTAACGGGCGGCGTGATGGAGGCGGCGCTCAGGACCGCTTACTACGTCCTCTCGGGCAAGGAGCACGAGGCGATCACGTTCGATGCGGTCAGAGGCTTCGACGGAATCAAGGAGGCGAGCCTGACGCTCGGCGGTATGACCGTAAACGTTGCGGTCGCGCATGGTATGAAGAACGCAAAGGTCCTCCTCGATGAGATCCGCGCGGGAACGAGCAAGTACCACTTCATCGAGATCATGGGTTGCCCCGGCGGCTGTATCAACGGCGGCGGTCAGCCCTACGTCAGAGAATGCTTCCTCCCGAACGAGGATCCCGACATTATGGATACCTACAAGGAAAAGCGCGCGGCGGCGCTGTACTCCGAGGACGAACGACAGGTCCTCCGTCAGTCTCACAACAATCCCGAGATCAAGGCGCTGTACGACACGTTCCTCGGCGAACCCAACTCGCATCTCGCACACGAGCTGCTCCACACGCACTACCACGCGCGTACGCCCTTCTCCGACAAGAAATAAGCGACATATAGCAGAAAACACCCCTTCGGGAATTTCCCGAAGGGGCGTTTTTTCGTGATCAATCGTATTTCGAATTACTGCGAAACTGCCGCTCGATCTCGCGGTCGGACTCCTTTTTCGCAAGTGTGTCGCGCTTATCGTACAGTTTTTTGCCGCGACAAAGTCCGATCTCCATTTTGAGTCGCGAGCCGACGAAATAGATGCGGAGCGGAATGAGAGTATAACCCTTCTGCGACACGAGACCGTGCAGCTTCATAATCTCCCTCTTATGCATCAGAAGTCGCTTCTCGCGCATCGGATCACGGTTAAAGATATTTCCCTGCTCGTACGGGCTGACGCGGAAGCCAACGGCAAAGATCTCGCCTCCGCGCACCTCGCAGTAGCTGTCCTTCAGATTGACCTGCCCGCCGCGAATGCTTTTCACCTCGGTGCCAAACAGCTCGATCCCTGCCTCGTATTTCTCATCCACAAAGTAATCGTGATACGCCTTGCGGTTTTCCGCCACCTGTCGCTGTGCCTTTTTGTTGTTTTCTGCCATAGTCTCTCCTTACTCTCGAACTGTTGCCCCGAACTCCACAATAGCTTTTGAATGTCCTAAAACTTTTTAAAAAGTTCCGGGTGGGATGCAGGGGAAAAGCCCCTGCCTATAATATCTCCGATAAAATGTAGTTACTGACGCGGAAGCCCTTCGTCGTAAAAGCGTAGCCGTCTGCCGTCTCCCGCACAAAGCCGCCCACCGTGTAGCGCCGAAGCCCTTCACCGTAGAGGCGGTCGAACGTAC
>JAZSIN010000285.1:0-1783 GCA_045533845.1 Eubacteriales bacterium
GGTCCTCGATTCGGTTCCCGTCGAAAAGGCGATCTTTTCGGGGACCTCCCTTGCGCTGTCTTCGAGATATTCGAGAATATTGATACGGTTCATCGCTTCGGCTCCTTTGCCGTCAAGATTTAATAATACGGAACGAGATCGGGGGTCTTTGTGAGCTCCTCGGTCGCCGCCGTGGGGTAGCCCGTGTGGTCAAAGGTATAAAAATGCGTTCTTACCTTGTTATACGCCGCGATCTGTGTTTCGGTGAGGAGTGCGCCGTTGAAGGAGACTCCCGTGTCCGTACTGTTGAGGTGCGTTGCATCGTAGTAGTACCACCGCGGCGCGTCTGTCGTTCCGACGTTGACCATATTCCAGTAGTGCCTGTCGGGGGTGAGCCCCGTCGTGCGCTGAATATCGAGATTTTCAAGTCCGAGGCGGGTGAAGAACGCCTTTGAAAGCGCAAAGTAGGAGAAGCAGTCGCCCGTCCCCGAGAGGAGGGACTGATACGCCTCGCGCACCCAATCGGATTTGTCGGACGAGCCCGAATACGAAACGTGTCCGTATACGTAATCGTACACGGCGCGCACGCGCGCTTCCTTGCTCATATCGGGTGTGACGATCTCGTCGAGGATCTCGTCGATCCGGACGTAGAGCATTTCAGGCGTGATCTCCTCCTCGTAGATATAGATCGTCGACTCGATCTCACTTACGTTTCCCGACGCATCGGTAACGGTATAATAGACGGGATACTGCCCGGGGGTGCTCGTGTCGACCTTGGAGGCGTCCCACGTCACCGTGATCTCGCCACAGCAATCGTCGGAGACCTTGACGCCCGATCGGTACGCGATGCCGTACCCGACACAGCCCGAAAGCTCCTGCTTCGTCACCGTGGGGGGCGTCGTGTCTCTGACGAGCGTGACCGTCGTTTCGTACTCCACCGTATTTCCGCCGAGGTCGGTGAGGCGCAGCCTTACGGGATAGGAGGTCATCGAGGTATATTCGTTCTCCCCGACATAGGATGCGGTGACCGCCGTAGCGTCCGAAATCTCCGTGAAGAAATCCTCTGCTCTCGGCATCATCGTACCGAGTCCCCAAAGGAGGGGCTTTGCCGTTCCCGTCGGTGCGACGGTGTCTTCAACCTTTACGCGAAGCTTATAGCTTCCCTTCTTCGAGCTGATCCCGACATGGTAGACGCCGGGGGTCGAGGGGTCGAAGTCGTCGGGATTCGTATACGCGGCGTCGATGACGTCGACGAGGGTCACGGGATCGGGCAGAGGCTCGCCCGCTTCCAGTGTGATCCGAACGCGGTGGAAGGGACGGTAGATGAAGATAAAAAGGAGGACGACGAGGAGAATGCAAAGGGCTGAAAAAACAGCACGGCCGACCCGCGTTCTCAAAACGCGGCAAAAGAAGCGGTATATCCCATAAAGGACTGCCGCGAGGAATGCAAGGATCCCTTTTCCGATCGTTCTTGCAAGTTCCATAGCCGTATTCTCCTTTCGTCTTATTTACGTTCTTCCGATGGTCTTTCCGCTCTTAAAGAGGATCTTCTTCAGGTACGCGCCCGTATAAGAGGTCGGACACTCCGCTACCTCCTCGGGCGTACCCGTCGCAACGACCGTTCCGCCGCCGTCTCCCCCTTCGGGACCCATATCGATGATATAGTCCGCCAACTTGATGACATCAAGGTTATGCTCGATGACTACCACTGTATTACCTGAATCGGTCAGCTTCTGCAAAACATCTATGAGTCTGTGAACGTCAAAAGCATGAAGGCCTGTTGTAGGTTCATCAAGAATATAAA
>JAZSIN010000048.1:0-9028 GCA_045533845.1 Eubacteriales bacterium
CTCCCCCTGCCTCGATGCGCTTCGACTTGCCTTCGGCGAAGGGATCCTTCAGGCGGACGGCACGCTCGACCGCCCCGCACTTGCGAGAATCGTCTTTTCCCCCGAAAACGAAGCCGAGCGCGAGGCGCGGGTGAGCGAGCTCAATCACATCACCCACGGCTACGTCCTAAGGGAGATCGATCGCCTCCTCGCCGCCGAGGAAAAAAGCGGTGCGCGCTGCGTGATCCTCGACGCCCCCACACTCTTTGAGGCGGGCGCAGACAAGCGATGCGACCTCATCGTGACCGTCACGGCAAAAAGGGAGACGCGCCTATGGCGCATCACAAAGCGCGACGGGATCACCGAGGAGGAAGCCCTGCGGCGCATCCGCGGGCAGAAGGACGACGCCTTTTACGAGAGCCGCTCGGACGCTGTAATACACAATGACGGCTCCCCGGAGGAGCTTGCATCCCGCGTCACGGCATTCTACGATTCACACGTCCGCCCCCGCCTTTGACGGCGCGCGGGAATGAACCCGAAGGGAGACACCTTTTTGAAAAAGAAACCGTTTTTCCACCACTTTTGGGCGGTCCTTCTGATCCTTTTCCTGTCCCTCGGCATCGGACTTCTCTACAGCGGCGCGTGTACGCTCGTCGAGCGGGCGTTATATCCGCAAAAATACGCCGAGACGGTAAAGGAAAACGCCGAGCGGTACGCCGTCCCCGAGGCGGTGATCTACGCGATCATCAAATGCGAGAGCGGCTTTGACGCCTCCGCCGAGTCAAGGGCGGGCGCGATCGGGTTGATGCAGCTGATGCCCGAGACCTACGAGGAGCTTGCAAGCCGCGCGGGAGAGACCTTCGACGCGGGGCTTCTGTACGACCCGAAAACGAATATCCGATACGGCACCTATCTTTTGTCCCTCCTCTACGAGCGGTACGAAAATTGGGAGACGGCGTACGCCGCGTATAATGCGGGAGAACCTGCCGTGAACGGTTGGCTCGACGATCCCGCCCACGTGGACGAAAACGGTGGCCTCAAGGATATTCCCTACCGCGAAACACGAAGCTACGTGAAGCGCGTCAGAAAGGCTCGCGCGGTATACGAAAGATTGTACGAAAAATAATATCATAGTACTAAGGAGTTTATTATGTCCGACATCACGAAGGAGCTTTCCGAAAAGCTCACCTACAAGAACAAGACCGTTTACGAATCCCTCTCCCGCGACACCGTAAATAAGGCGTTCGCATTCGCAGAGCCCTACAAGAAATTTCTCGACGACGGAAAGACCGAGCGCGAATCGGTCAAGGCGGCGATCGCGATCGCAGAAAAGGAGGGCTTCCTCCCGTATCGCTTCGGCGACAAGCTCGAAAAGTGCGGAAAATACTACTACGACAACAGAGGCAAGAACCTCTTCCTCTTTACGATCGGAAAAGAGCCGATCGAAAACGGCATCCGCATCTCGGCGTCGCACATCGATTCCCCCCGAATCGACCTCAAGCAGAATCCCCTCTACGAGGACAGCGGTATGGCGTTCTTCAAGACGCACTACTACGGCGGCATTCTGAAGTATCAGTGGGTCGCGACCCCTCTCGCCCTCCACGGCGTGGTGGCACTCACCTCGGGTGAGGTCCTCGACGTCGTCGTCGGTGAAAGCGACAGCGATCCCGTGTTCTACATCAACGATCTCCTCCCCCACCTCGGGCACGAGATCGCGCGTAAGCCGATGGGCGAGGCGATCCCCGCAGAGAAGCTGAACGTGCTCGTCGGCTCGCTCCCGCTCGAAGGGGCAGAGGACGAGAAGGATTCGGTCAAGCTCGCGGTCCTGAAGCTCCTCAACGAAAAATACGGCATCACCGAGGAGGACTTCCTCTCTGCCGAGCTTTCGGTCGTTCCCGCAGCCAAGGCACGCGACGTCGGCTTTGACCGCGCTCTCATCGGTGCATACGGTCACGACGACCGCGTATGCGCTTACCCCTCCCTCCGCGCGATCCTCGACGCGAAGGACAGCGTCCACTCGCTCATCTGCGTCCTCGCAGACAAGGAGGAGATCGGAAGCGAAGGAACGAGCGGTATGCAGTGTGACCTCCTCCTCGACCTCATCGACGCGATGGCAAAGGCGGAGAACGCCTGCCCCGCGACCGTCCGTGCAAACTCGAAATGCCTCTCCGCAGACGTAACGGCGGCATACGACCCGAACTTCCCCGAGGTCTTTGAGAAGCGCAACACCTGCTTCCTCGGACACGGCGTCGCTCTGATGAAATTCACGGGCGCACGCGGCAAGGCGGGCTCGAACGACGCCTCCGCCGAGTATATCGCGTGGCTTCGCCGCGTAATGCGGGACGCAGACGTCGTCTGGCAGTCCGGCGAGCTCGGCAAGGTCGATTGCGGCGGCGGCGGAACGGTCGCGAAGTATATCGCGAAGCACAACATCGAGACGATCGATCTCGGCGTCCCCGTGATCGCGATGCACTCCCCCTTCGAGGTGATCTCGAAGGTCGACCTCTACGAAGCGTACAAGGCGTTCCTCGCCTTCTCGATCGCGTAACGAATGTCGATCTTTGATAAATTATCTGCGGTCTCCCTACGCCACTCGGAGATCGAGGCACTCCTCTCGACGCCGTCCGTCGCCGCAGACAACGCGCGCTTTACGGCACTTCTGAAGGAGCACCGATCTCTCACCCCGACGGTCGAGAAGTACCGCGAATACGAAGCGCTGAAAAAGGCGCTTTCGGACGCCGAGGCGCTTCTCTCCGACCCCGAGCTCGCATCCCTCGCCGCCGAGGAGGCGAAGGAAACGAAGGAGCGGCTCTCGATCTGTGAGAAGGAGCTGACCGTTCTGCTCCTCCCCCGCGATCCGAATGATGAGAAGAGCGTGGTCGTTGAGATCCGCGCAGGTGCGGGCGGCGAGGAGGCGGCGCTCTTCTGTGCCGATCTCTACCGTATGTACACGATGTACGCGGATTCGGTCGGCTTCAGGACGGCACGCGTCTCGGCAAACGAGACCGAGCTCGGCGGCTTTCGCGAGATCGCCTTCACGATCGAGGGCGACGGCGCGTACTCGCGCTTCAAGTTCGAGTCGGGCGTCCACCGCGTTCAGCGTGTGCCCGTGACCGAATCGAGCGGGCGCATCCAGACCTCGACCGCAACGGTCGCGGTGCTTCCCGAGGTCGAGGAGGTCGACATTGACCTGAACCTCTCCGACTGCGTCTTCGAGTCCTGCAAGTCCTCGGGCGCGGGCGGTCAGCATATCAACAAGACCGAATCCGCCGTTCGCCTCACGCACAAGCCGTCGGGGCTGGTCATCGAATGTGACGGTGAGCGCAGTCAGCTTCAGAACAAGAACCGCGCCCTGCAAATGCTCCGCGCGAAGCTCTACGACATCGCCGAGCGCGAACGGAGCGAGAAGATCGCCGCCGACCGAAAAAGTCAGGTCGGAACGGGCGACCGAAGCGAGCGCATCCGCACCTATAATTTCCATGAGAACCGCCTGACCGATCACCGCATCGGGCTGTCGCTCTATTCGCTCGACAGCATTCTGAACGGCGCGCTCTCCCCCCTCGTCGACGCCCTCATCTCCGCCGACACTGCAGCAAGGATGGCGGAGGAGGCGTGACCCTCTCCGTCACCGGATTTGCAAAGGCAAATCGGCGACACCTCTCCCGCAGGGAGAGGCTTGCAAGGAGGCTCCCCCTCAGGGGGAGCTCCCGCGAAGCGGGTGAGAGGGCAAAAACCACTTGCTTTCCCCGTCGGGAAAACACCCGTTACCCGAGAGAAAGGATCTTCCATGCTCACAACAGAAGTTGTTTCCATAAAAAGCCCCGAGGAAAACCCCGAGGCAATTCGCCGCGCGGGCAGACTCCTACGGGACGGCGCCCTCGTGGTATTCCCGACCGAAACCGTCTACGGACTCGGCGGAAGTGCGGTCGACGCGACCGCCGCAGAGCGGATCTACGCGGCAAAGGGGCGTCCGTCGGACAATCCCCTGATCATTCACGTCGCGCGTCCCGAGGATGCCGAGCGCTACGCCGTAACGAATGACCTTTACTACCGTCTCGCAAAGGCATTTATGCCGGGACCCCTGACGGTCGTGCTCCCAAAGCGCGACATCGTTCCCGCATCGGTCACGGGCGGGCTCGATACGGTGGCAGTGCGCTGTCCCGCGCATCCCGTTGCGCGAGCGATCATTCAGGAAGCGGGCGTGGCGATCGCCGCACCGTCCGCAAATCTCTCGGGCAAGCCCTCCCCGACGGCGGCAGAGCACGTGATCGAGGATCTCTCGGGCCGCGTCGATCTGATCGTCGACGGCGGAGACTGCGAGATCGGACTCGAATCGACCATCGTTTCGATCAAAGGCGGATCCCTCACCCTGCTCCGTCCGGGTGCCGTGACCGTCGACGCGCTCCGTTGCGTTTGTGACGATGTCACCGTCTTCCGCGCGGTCGCAGAAAAGCTCGAAGAAAACGAGCGCCCCCTCTCCCCCGGAATGAAATACCGCCACTACGCGCCCGACGCCCCCCTCGTCCTCCTTTCGGGAGATGCCGCGGACGTCCTCGCGTTCCTGCAAGAGGAGCAGGAAAAGGACGGCAGGGCGGTGATCCTCTGCTACGACGAGGAGATCCCGTTTTTGAAAAGCGAGGGGCTTTTGCCCGTCGGCGGGAGAGATGACCTCGAAATGCAGGCGCATCTCCTGTTCGCGCGCCTCCGCGAATCGAACGGAACGAACGCGCGGGTCATCTACGCGCACCTCCCCCCGAAGGACGGACTCGGTCTCGCGCTCTATAACCGTATGATCCGCGCCGCAGCGCATACGGTAAAGGAGATCGGGTGACCCACAGCCCGCTCGTCACCGAATTTGCAGAGACAAATCGGTGACAGCTCTCCCGCGGGGAGAGGCTTGCAAGGAGGCTCCCCCTGTGGGACGCGAAGCGGGTGAGAGGGCTTTACGTGGCGGCGATTTATCCTCTCCCTCCGCACCGCACCCCAACTCCGCCCCCCCACGTCCGAATAGGGGGTGGAATTTGAAACGGCGAGCTGAGTCGAGCCGATTCAAATTTCGGGGGTCCACGGTCGGACACGCACGGAATGCGTTAAGCAGCACGAATTTCGGACCAAGAAGGCGGATGTTCTCCCTTCCTTCCCGAAAAGTTCTTGGAGATCCTTAAGAACCTTCTTTCAAGAAGGTTCTTAAGCGGAGTCCGAGGCAGAGCCTCGCGTCCCTGCAAAACAACAAGACTCTTAAGCGGGTTGCAGGGCGGCGCCCTGCCTGCAAAACAACAAAAGAATTATTTATTATACTATTATACGTTATAAGCATAAGATCAGATATATCAGAAAGAGGAATTACGAAGAATGGCGAGGAAAAAGAACGAAGTGAAGAAGGACGAGCCGATCGTCTACGCGCCCGTAGAGCCACAGCTCATCACCGAAACGATCGAGAAGAACTATATGCCGTACGCGATGAGCGTCATCGTTTCGCGTGCGATCCCCGAGATCGACGGACTGAAGCCCGCGCACAGAAAGCTGCTCTACACGATGTATAAGATGGGACTCCTCACGGGTCCCCGCACGAAGAGCGCGAACATCGTGGGTCAGACGATGCGACTGAACCCGCACGGCGACGCCTCGATCTACGAAACGATGGTGCACCTGACGCGCGGCAACGCTTCCCTCCTCCACCCGCTCGTCGACTCAAAGGGAAGCTTCGGCAAGCAGTATTCGTCGGATATGAAGTACGCGGCGTCGCGTTACACCGAGGCGAAGCTCGACCCCTTCTGTCAGGAGCTCTTCCGCGGCATCGACAAGAACGCCGTTGATTTCGTCCCGAACTACGACGGAACGACCGAGGAGCCCCTCCTCCTTCCGACGACTTTCCCGAATATCCTCGTCACCCCGAACACGGGCATCGCGGTCGGTATGGCGTCGAATATCTGCTCGTTCAACCTCGCAGAGATCTGTGACGGAGCGGTCGCGCTTCTGAAGAAGCCCCGCCTCACGACCGAGGAGCTGATGAACTTCGTAAAGGCTCCCGACTTCTCGGGCGGCGGCATCCTCATCTACGACAAGGAGCAGATGAGGCAGATCTACGAAACGGGAAGCGGCTCCTTCCGCCTCCGTGCACGCTACGTCTACGATAAGGAGCAGAACTGCATCGACATCCTGCAGATCCCCTACTCCACGACGATCGAGATCATCCTGAATAAGATCTCCGAGCTCGTCAAGGAGGGTAAGCTCAAGGAGATCTCCGACTTCCGTGACGAGATCGACCTCTCGGGCTTCAAGCTCACGCTCGACCTCCGTCGCGGCGTCGATCCCGAGGCGCTGATGCAGAAGCTCTTCCGCCTCACGTCGCTCGAGGACAGCTTCAAGTGCAACTTCAACATCCTCATCAACTACGCGCCGCGTCAGATGGGACTCATTGAGATCCTCTCCGAATGGATCCTCTTCCGTATGTCCTGCCTTCGCCGCGAGCTCCATTTCGACCTTAAGAAGAAGGAGGATAAGCTCCATCTTCTCAACGCCCTCGCACTCATTCTCCTCGACATCGACAAGGCGATCTCGATCATCCGAGGCACCGAGAAGGAGGAGGACGTCGTCCCGAACCTGATGGACGGCTTCGGCATCGATGAGGTGCAGGCGAATTATATCGCAGACATCAAGCTTCGTAACCTCAACCGTCAGTACATTCTGAACCGCATTATGGAGAGCGAGGACCTCGAACAGGAGATCAAGCAGATCAGAGAGATCCTCGGAGACGAGCTGAAGCTCAAGGGCGTGATCGCAAAGCAGCTCCTTGAGATCAAGAAGAAGTACGGCGAGCCGAGAAGAACACAGCTCCTCGACGCCGCAGATATCGTCTCGACTCCCGCGATCGAGCAGGTCGAGAATTACAATGTCCGACTCTACCTCACGAAGGAGGGCTACTTCAAGAAGATCACCCTCCGCTCCCTGCAGGGAAGCGATGAGCAGAAGTATAAGGACGGCGACTACCTCCTGTCGGAATGTGAGACCGATAACCTCTCAAGCCTCCTCTTCGTTACCGACGGGCGGCGCATCTACCGCACGCATACGCGAGTCTTTGACTGCGTGAAGGCGTCGCTCCTCGGCGATTACCTCCCCGCAAAGCTCGAAATGGACATCCCGAACGGCGAAAAGCCGATCTTTATGCAGGTCAACCCGACCTACAAGGAGAACGAATACTTCGTCTTCATCTTTGAAAACGGCAAGGGCGTCCGCATCTCGGCGTCGGCATATCTGACGCAGGGCAACCGCAGCAAGCTGACGGGCGCGTATTCCGCGTCGTCGCCGATCGTCTCGGTGCTTTACGAGACGAAGCCCTTCGACATCACCCTCGTCTCGGACGCGGGCAAGGCGATCACGATCTCGTCGTCTATGATCCCGATCGCGGCAACGCGTACTGCGGGCGGCGTCACGCTGATGTCGCTGAAGAAGGGGCAGAAGCTCCTCGAGGCAACCGCCACAGAAGCAGGCATCTACGACCCGAAGGGGACGAAGAAGCTGAAGATCCCCGCAACGGGCGTCGCCCTTTCTCCGTCCGACCAGAAGAAGCTGAAGACGCGCTTCCCGAAATAAAGCCCCACTATTTTGTATCGAAAGGTCACAGTAACATATGAAACAGAACAAGAAAAGCTCCTTCCCTCTTTCCGTCCGCGTCCTCTGCCTCGTGCTTGCAGGCCTGATGGTGGCGGGCGCCGCGATCCTGACCATCACCGTCCTCTTCGGTGGACTCGGACTTTAAAGAAGGGAGAAGAGACTATGATCTATAACGAAATCAGCGGCGTATCCGTCTCCTCCCTCGGTATGGGCTGTATGCGCCTCCCCACGAAGGAAAACGGCGAGATCGACAAAGAGGCAACCCGCGAAATGGTCGCGTACGCGATAAAAAACGGCATCAATTATTTTGATACCGCGTGGGGCTACCACAGCGGAAAGTCCGAATCGGTAATGGGTGAGGTGCTGTCCGAATACCCCCGCGACAGCTACCTTCTCATTTCGAAATTCCCGGGGTATGACCCCGCAAACCTCGAGAGACACGAGGAGATCTTCGAGGAGCAGCTAAAGAAGTGCCGCACCGGGTACTTTGACTTTTACCTCTTCCACACCGTGTCGGAAACGAATATCGACAACTATCTCGACCCGAAATACGGACTTTTCCGCTATCTCTGTGAGCAGAAGAGAAACGGCAGGATCCGTCACCTCGGCTTCTCGGTCCACGCCTCCCTCGAAACGATGAATCGCTTCCTCGATGCATACGGCGATGAGCTCGAATTCGGACAGATCCAGCTGAACTACCTCGATTGGGACTTTCAGGACGCGAAGGCGAAGGTCGCAGAGCTCAACAGGAGAGGGCTCTCGATCATCGTAATGGAGCCCGTCCGCGGCGGCAAGCTCTGTACGCTCGACGAAAAGCACGAAAAGCGTCTCCGCGCACTCGATCCGAGGCGCACGATCCCCGAATGGGGCTTCCGCTTCGTGCAGAGCGTCGAGGGCGTCAAGGTGACGCTTTCGGGTATGTCGAATTTCGAGCAGCTGCGGGAAAACATCGCGACCTTCAGTACGCGTGAGCCGCTCACGGATACGGAGCGCGATACGCTCTTCGAGATCGCGCACGAGATGACGTCAAGCGGCACGCTTCCCTGCACCTCCTGCCGCTACTGCGTCGAGTATTGCCCCAAGGGGCTGAACATCCCGTGGATCACCCAGCTTTATAACGATCAGATCTACGAAAAGGAAACGCTCTGTATGCCGCGCGTGCTCCTCGCGACCCCCGAGGAGAAACGCCCGTCCGCGTGCATCGCCTGCCGCGCGTGCGAAGCGGTCTGCCCGCAGGGCATTCGGATCAGTGAAATGATGAAGGAGTTCGCCGAGGCGGAGGGTAAATAACAAAAGAAAAGGACTGCCGCGCGGCAGTCCTTTTTTGTTATCTGTCACAAAATCAGCACGAGGAGCGGGATCGTAATAAAGCACAGAAGCGTACTGACAAGCACCGAATTCGCCGACAGCTCGGTCTCGCTGTGGTGCATCTCGG
>JAZSIN010000050.1:0-10163 GCA_045533845.1 Eubacteriales bacterium
AAGGGGCTGAGTCAATGACTCAGCCCCTTTTATTTTCATTCGTTAAGCGCCCCACAGCTCTCGCGTGAAGATCGGGTAGGCGTCATCGACGACCGAGGTCACTCGCTGCACGAAGCTCATGCACGTCTCGCCGCATTCGCCCTCGGGAATGACCGCGTCGAGCTCGGCGACAACGTCTGCGTCCTCGTCGACGTAGAACTTGACCCAGCGATACTTTTTATTGAGCTCGTTGCACAAATTGACCGCAAGCTCGGTCTGCCCCGCAAAATTCGCGACGTTCCAGCACTTTACCGCGATCGTCGAATCCCCGCTCTCGTCGAAATAGATATAGATCGGGATCGTACTGAAGCTTCCGCCCGTGTAGGTGATCTTGAGGACGAATTCTCTGACGTCCTCGTAGCGGATCTTCTCCCTGCGCATGTATTCCATACACATCTGCTTATAGCTTGCCATCTCTCTCTTCACTCCTTCGACTCTTCGGTATCACTATTATAGCACAGGAAAACGGGAAAGTCAACGGGAATTCACCTGTCCCTGCTGATTTCTGTACTGACTTCGGAAGGCGCTCGGCGTCATTCCCGTTCTCACACGGAACATTCTCGAGAAATTGCTCTCGTCGCTGAAGCCGCATAGCTCGACGATCTCACGGATCGGCTTATCCGTCGTTCCGAGATACTTTTTCGCTGCCGAAAAGCGGCAGACGAGAAGATACTCCATCGGCGCGTACCCCGTCACGCGCTTGAAGCTTCTGACGAGATGCGATGGACTGATATGGTACTGCTCCGACAATGCGGAAAGCGAAAAGCGGTCGCGGTAATTTGCCTCGAACAACGTCTGTATCTCCCGCACCGTCGAGGCGCTTCCCGAATCGTCCGCGGTAAAGAGCACGGGGTCGCGGCGGTATATCATAATGAGCAGCTGCCACAGAAGAAGCTCCATCTTCTCGCGGTGCATTTCCCGTTTACTCCGATATTCCTGTGCCATCAGGGAAAAAAGCGCTTCAAAGGCGGCTCTCTCCTCGCCCGTCTCTATCACGTGATGAAAGGCGTCCGAACGGTTCACGAGGACCGAGGACAGGAGATACTTCTGCCCCTCCTCCCTCAGTACATCCGAGGAAAGGAGGACGGTATAGCGGCGGTATTCCTCCGACAGAACGCGGATCGAATGCTCCTCGAAGCGGCTGAGGACCAGGATCTCGCCTGACACGACGGTATAGGTGCGTGCGCCGACCGACACCGCGATCTCGCCCGACGCGACGAAGAGGATCTGATGCGCGTCGTGATAATGGCTGCCGAGATTCAGGTGCCCGTCCGCGTATTTGACCGACAGAATGTTCACGTTCTTCCTCCCTTTCACTTGTTTTACATACACATTATAGCAGATTTTTTGAAAAAAAGCAATATTTACATAAAAAACAGCAAAAAAAATATAACGCTTTTGGGGCGATTTAGTGTACAATGGAGCTGTAATATAAAAATAAAATGGAGGTTCTATAAGCCTATGAACAGACGCATTTACACAAGTCAAGAAGAATTTGAATCCCAGAAAGGCGCGCTTTCTCTCGATCTTCCCTGTTCCGAAACGACCGATATTCTGAAGGAATCCGTCACGATCGGAGCGAAGACGATCCCGAACCGTCTCGCCTGCCAGGCAATGGAGGGCTGTGACGGCACGAGGGGTGGCTCTCCCGACGAGCTTACCGTCCGCAGATACCACCGCTTTGCGGCGGGTGGCGCGGGCATCATCTGGTTCGAGGCAACCGCCTGCACCGAGGCGGGACGCGCAAATCCCCGTCAGCTTTGGCTTCACGAAGAAAACAAGGACGATTTCCGCCGCATTCTCGACGAGATCCGTGAGACCGCGATGAGAGAGAACGGCTACGCGCCCGTGATCATTATGCAGGCGACGCATTCGGGCAGATACAGTAAGCCGAATGGCACGCCCGCGCCGCTGATCGCATACAACAATCCGATCTTCGAAAAGGACAACCCCATCGATCCCTCCCGCATCCTTTCGGACAGTGAGATCGACCGCATCGGCGAGCAGCTCGTCCGTTCTGCGGCACTCGCGGAGGAGGTCGGCTTCGACGGCGTTGACGTCAAGTGCTGTCACCGCTACCTCAACTCCGAGCTTCTCTCGGCGTACGAGCGTGACGGAAAATACGGCGGCAGCCTTGAGAACCGCACGCGCCTCCTCCGCGAGACCGTGGCGGGTGCACAGAGTGTGACGGGCAAGGACTTTATCGTTTCCTCGCGTCTGAACGTTTATGACGGCTTCCCCTATCCCTACGGCTTCGGTGTGCGGAACGACGGCTCTCTCGATTTTTGCCCCGACGAGCCGATCTGGCTTCTCAAAGAGCTTCGTAAGCTCGGCGTTGAGCTTCTCAACGTCACGATGGGAAACCCCTACTTCAACCCGCACGTCAACCGTCCCTTCTCGCTCGGCACGTACACGCCCGAGGAGCATCCGCTGACAGGCGTTGCTCGTATGCTCTCCGGAACGGCAGAGCTGAAGAAAGCGGTTCCCGAGCTTAAGATCATTTCGTCGGGACTTTCCTACCTCGGTGCCGTCGCGCCGAACGTTGCCGCGGGCTTCATCGAAAAGGGCGGCTTCGACTTTGCGGGCTTCGGTCGGACGATCTTTGCTTATCCCAATTTCGCGAAGGATATTCTGAAGAACGGCACGCTTGACGCGAAAAAGCTCTGTATCTGCTGCTCGAAATGCACCGAGCTGATGCGCGGCGGAACGACGCCCGGCTGTGTCATCCGCGACGAGCTTTACACAAAGCTTTATAAGGAATTCAAGGCAGCTGCGGAGAACAAATGACCCGTTGTCTCTATTAAAACAGTAAACCGCACAACATATTAAAATATTAAAGGAGAAATTATAACATGAAACACATTATCGTTACCGGTTGCGCACGAGGAATCGGCGCCGCAGTCGCAAAGAAGCTTCTCGCCGCAGGCTATGCTGTTACGGGAATGGATCTCGCAGATAAGGAAACGGTTGAAGCACAGTACGCTTGTGAAAACTTTCAGTGCTTCTCCGGCAACCTCGCCTCCGCCGCTGACCGTGAGGCTCTTGTAAAGGTCGCAGTTGAGCGCTTTGGACAGATCGACGGTCTCGTCAACGTCGCAGGCGTTGCTCCGAGAGAGAGAAAGGATCTTCTCACGATGTCTGAGGAAAGCTACGATTTCGTTATGGGCATCAACACGAAGGGAACGATGTTCCTTACGCAGGCCGTTGCAAACGAAATGATCAAGAACGAGCCTGAGAACGGCGTTCGCGGCTACATTTGCAATATCTCCTCCATGTCCGCTTATACAAGCTCGGTCAACCGCGGAGAATACTGCATCTCGAAGGCAGGCGTTTCGATGATCACGAAGCTTTTTGCCGATCGCCTCGCGGAATACGGCATTCCCGTAAACGAGGTTCGCCCCGGCATCATCGCAACCGATATGACGTCGACCGTTAAGGGCAAGTATGACGCCCTGATCGACGGCGGTCTGCTCCCGATCAAGCGTTGGGGCAAGCCCGAGGATATTGCCGACGCGGTCTTTGCACTTGTGACGGGCGCGCTTCCCTACGTTACGGGACAGTCGCTCGACGTTGACGGCGGCTTCCACATCAGAAGACTGTGAGGCTAATATGAATCAGACAACATTTACGCCTTGTGATTTCCCTTTTTCCTATGACGTCGTCGTGATCGGCACGGGCGCAGCGGGCTATTCCGCCGCCTGCCGCATCGCGGAGGAGCAAAAGAAGAGCGTTTGCATCGTGACTGAGGGCGTTCTTTCGGGAACGTCGCGCAATACGGGAAGCGACAAGCAGACCTACTATAAGCTCGGGCTCGGCGGTGACGCGCCCGACAGCGTCCGAGCGATGGCGGAGACCTACTTCTCGGGCGGCTGTACCGACGGCGACAACGCGCTTTGCGAGGCGGCGCTTTCCTCGCGCTGCTTCCTCCGTCTCGCCGAGCTCGGCGTTCCCTTCCCGCAGAATCGCTACGGCGAATTCGTCGGCTACAAGACCGACCACGATCCCTTTGCGCGTGCGACAAGTGCGGGTCCTTTGACGTCGAAGTTTATGACCGAGGCACTCGAAAGACGTGCAAAGGAGCTTTCCATTCCCGTTCACGACGGACTCCTCGCGGTCGAGCTCGTGCAAAACGAAAACGGCATTTGCGGACTTCTCTGTCTTGATATGCGGTCAGGCAACTACGCGGTCTTCCGCTGTGCGAGCATCATTCTTGCGACGGGCGGCCCTGCGGGTATCTACGCAGACACGGTCTACCCGATCTCGCACCACGGCTCGTCGGGTCTTGCGGTCCGGGCGGGCGCCTCGCTTCAGAACCTGACCGAGTGGCAGTACGGGCTCGCGTCGACAAATCCGCGTTGGAACGTTTCCGGCACTTATATGCAGGTGCTTCCCCGCTTCGTTTCGATCGATGCGGACGGAAACGAATACGAATTCCTTCTTGAATATTTCAAGGATCCCTACAAGGCGCTCGACGCCGTATTCCTGAAGGGCTATCAATGGCCCTTTGATATCAAGAAGGCGTACGACGGCTCGTCGGTCGTTGACCTTCTCGTTTTCCGCGAGACGGTGCTCAGAAATCGCCGCGTCTATCTTGACTTTATGAAGAACCCCTTCGGACTCAAGGAGATCGACTATACGGCGCTTTCCGAGGAGGGCTACGAATATCTGAGACGTGCGGAGGCTACCTTCGGTACGCCGATCGAGCGTCTTGCAAAGATGAATTATCCCGCAATCACCCTTTATGAGGAAAAGGGCGTCGACATCACGAAGGAATACCTCGAGATCGCGCTCTCTGCACAGCACCACAACGGCGGCGTTTCGGTCGACCTGTGGTGGCAGACGAAGGTTGAGGGACTCTTTGCGATCGGTGAGTGTGCGGGCACGCACGGCATCACGCGTCCGGGCGGAAGTGCGCTGAACGCGGGTCAGGTCGGTGCGCTCCGCGCAGCACAGTACGTCTCGGCGTCACGCCGCGTGCTTTCGGACGATGCTTCCGCGAAGGAGGCGCTCTGTACGGCGCTTCTTAAGCACCGCGCTCTCGCCCGTTCGGCTTACCGGAACGCGAATAACGCCGATGCGGCTTTAAGGGCGGCGACCGAAAAAATGAGCGCGTGTGCCGCCGCGATCCGTAACGTCCGCGAAATCGACCGCTACAAGGAGGAGGCGTCGCTTCTTCTTCGGGAATTCTCCGAAAAATTCGGCGTAGCGTCAAAAGAGGAGCTTTATAAGCTCTATTTCCTCCTCGACACCCTGACCGTTCAGGAGGTCGTGCTCACCGCGATGTCGGACTACGCGAAAAGGGTCTCCTCGTCGCGCGGCTCGGCGCTCTACACCGACGAATGCGGCGTTCTTCCCCAAGGCGGGCTTGAGGAGATCTTCCGCTTCACCTATGCGGAGGAACAGACGGCGCGCGACCGCGTGCAGGAGGTTTCGGTAACGGGCGGTGTTCCGTCGGTCACGTGGCGTCCCGTACGTCAGATCCCCGCTTCGGACGACGTCTTTGAGACGGTGTGGCGCACCTACCGCGAAAACAAGAACATCTATTAAGGAGGCTTCTATGCTCGGGCTCGTTTCGATATCCTTCCGTTCCCTCTCACCGAGGGAGATCGTTTCGCTCTGCCGCGACTGCGGACTTTCCGTGATCGAATGGGGGAGCGACGTACACGCGCCGTACGACAACGCGGAGCGGCTCGCGGAGATCGTGCGGCTCCAAGAGGAGAGCGGCATTTCCTGCTCCTCCTACGGAACGTATTTCCGTCTCGGCGTGACGCCGCTCGAGGAGCTTCCCTCCTATATCGCCGCCGCGAAAACGCTCGGAACGCGCGTGCTTCGCATTTGGGGCGGCAAGAAAAACTACGAGACGCTTTCCGTAGAGGAGCGCGAGATCTTCCTCGACGAAGCGAAACGGGCGGCGGAGATCGCAGACCGTGCGGGGGTGACGCTCGCGTTTGAGTGCCACAACAACACCTTCACGAACTGCATCGAGGGTGCGCTCACCCTGATGCGGACGGTCGATTCCCCCTCCCTTCGCATGTATTGGCAGCCGAATCAGCACCGAACCGCCGATATAAACTGCGCATACGCCGAGGCGATCGCGCCCTACGTCGTGAATCTGCACGTTTTCGAGTGGAAGGGCAAAAATCGCTATCCGCTCCGTGACGGCGTAGCGCTTTGGAGGGAGTATCTCTCCTATTTCAAGGGAGATGAGAACCTCCTCCTCGAATTTATGCCCGACGACGATCCGCGCTCGCTTCCCGCGGAGGTCAATGCACTGAAGGAGATCGCGCAGGGCTTCTGTAAAACGGAAAGCTGAAAGGAGAACGGTAATGAAGACGATCTTTCTATCTGAAAAGCCGAAGCGGCTGAGATCGGTCTACACAGACACTGCGCCCGCCTTAAAGGCGCGCACGGGTATCACGGACGAGGTCTATACCCGTGCGGACGTACTCGCGACGCCCGAATGCTTCCGGGACGTTGAATTCATCTTTTCGACCTGGGGAATGCCGATTTTCTCAAAGGAGGAGATCAGGAGCATCTTCCCGCAGCTCAAATGCGTATTTTACGCAGCAGGTACGGTGCAGAAATTTGCTCGTCCCTTTCTTTCGTGCGGAGTGAAGGTCTTCAGCGCGTGGGCGGCGAACGCCGTTCCCGTTGCGGAATTCACGGTTGCCGAGATCATACTCGCAAACAAAGGCTTCTATTCCCTTTCGAGGCTGATGAAGGAGGAAGCGCACGATGCGGCGAAAAACCTGAAGGCGGCGTGTCTCGGGAATTACGGCGAGCGCGTCGGACTTCTCGGTGCGGGAATGATCGGCTCTCGCGTCGCAGAAATGCTGAAGGCGTACCGTCTTTCGGTGTGTGTGTTCGATCCCTTCCTCTCCGACGAACGGGCGGAGGCACTCGGCGTCACGCGATGCTCGCTTGATGAGATCTTCTCTACCTGCCGCGTGGTGTCGAACCACCTCGCAAACAACGAAGAAACGCGCGGAATGCTCGGATACCAACACTTTTCACGCATGCTTCCCAACGCGACCTTCATCAACACGGGAAGGGGTGCGCAGGTGGTCGAGGACGATCTCGTCCGCGTCCTAACGGAGCGCCCCGACGTAACGGCGGTGCTCGACGTGACGATGCCCGAGCCGCCCGACGCGGGACACGCCTTTTACCGTCTCCCGAACTGTATTCTGACGCCGCACGTTGCGGGCAGTATCGGAAGCGAAACGCACCGTATGGCGGACTATATGCTTGAGGAATTCAATCGCTTCACCGCGGGACTTCCTTGCCGTTATGAGGTCACGGAAAAGATGCTTTCGACAATGGCTTAAAATGTGGAGAAGCTTATGAAAAATCGTTATATCGCACTTATGGCAAAATGTCTGACCGCATACTCGGACGAGCAAATCCAGAACTATTTTGACCGCGTAAAGGAGGAGGGACTGACCGAGCATGGCTTCCCGAGACTGACCTCAAATCTCGGCATTCTGATCGCGCACGGTATTCGCACCGATCTTTTGCCGCTGTTCATCGAAATGATGGACCTCTGCTGTCACTCGATTCCCTTCGTCAAAGCAGCCAACGAATTCTCGGTTCGCGAGATCGTGTGCTGCATTATGGAATGCGAGCAGCTGCGAAGCGTCCCTACGGAAAAGATCACAGAATGGAAGACTGCCCTCGCATTGATCGAGCCCGAAAAATGCTACAACCAATTTGCAAGAACCCCCGAGCAGAACAACATCAGGAATTGGGCACTTTTCACGGCGCTCAGCGAGCATATGCGCGGCTATATCGGACTTCCCGTTTCGGAGGAATTCATCGAAATACAGCTCGCGTCACAGATCAAATATATCGACGAAAACGGAATGTATATGGATCACCAGGGCTCCGATGCACATAATCCAATGGTATATGATATCGGACCAAGGGCGCTCCTTTCCAAGCTCCTGCATTTCGGCTATCGCGGGCGGTACTACGAAAAAATCGATGCCTGTCTGAGACAGGCGGGGCTTTTGTCGCTTCGGATGCAGTCGGTCACAGGTGAGCTTCCCTTTGGCGGACGAAGCAATCAATTCCTGTTCAACGAAGCTATACAGATAGAGCTATTCGAATACGAGGCTACACGATACGAGCGCGAGGGAAATCTTGCACTTGCCTCGGCATTCCGCGCGGGAATCGAAAAGGCGCTCGGATGTATAGAGATGTGGCTTGCCCGCACACCGATCCGTCACAACAAAAACCGTTTTCCGACCGAAAGCAAATACGGATGTGAGAAATACGCCTATTTTGACAAATATATGATCACGGTGGCATCCTATCTCCACAGCGCATATCTGCTGCACACGCCTCCGTCGGTCGAGCTGCCTGCGCCGCAGGAGATAAAAACGGACGCGTTTGCTCTCTCCAAGCATTTCCACAAGATCTTCCTGCGTGGCGGCTCGTATTTTCTCGAATTCGACACAAATGCCGATCTAAAGTACGATGCGCGCGGACTCGGCCGTGTTCACAAGGCGGGTGCCCCGTCGGCAATTTGCCTCTCTGTCGCCTGCCCGAGAAAGCCCAACTACAGAATCGACCGCGACGATGCCGTCACGCTTTCACTCTGCCCCGCCCTTCCCCTAAAGGACGGATCGTGGCTGTTTGCACTCGGCAAAAAGACACAGTACAGCATCGTGTCGCTATCCGAGGACGGCGTGTCCGCACAGCTCGTGCTTTCGTGCACCTTCGAAAACGGAGAAAGCGTGGAGGCACGGTACGAGGTAAGCGACAGCGGCGTTGAGATCACGGTGAGCGGAAACGGCAAAGTCGGGCATATGCTTCCCGCATTCGCGTTTGACGGCGAGCGTAACACAGAGATCTCTGCGAATGAGCACTCGCTTACAGTCGCGTACGACGGATATGTTTGCCGCTACACGACCAACGGAACGATTCGTGATACGGGAAATATTGCCTGCAATCGAAACGGTCATTACCGTGCTTTCACGGCAGACAGTCTCGGCTCGCTGACCATACGGATCGAGATCGAAAAGGCATAAAAAAGAGCTGTTACAGCTCCTCATAAAAAATCAAACCCGACGGACAGAAGTCCGTCGGGTTTGATTCGTATATAGGAGATCCGGAGCGCTTACAATCTGTCAGCCGCATTTCTGACTGCATTGGAGGCTTCGACGCTTGCATTCGCCGCCCTTGAAACGCTCGATGCCATAGAGGAAGCGCTTGATGCCATAGAGGCTGCACTTGCCGCGGTGAGGGCCGCGCTTGCCGCCGCTCTTTCGTTTGCCGCTGCGCTTCTTTCTGCTGCTGCTGCGTAACGAGCCGAGTTGCGTGCGGTCTCATAAAGGCTGGATTCCATGCTTTGGAAGGACGCTTTCATATTTGCTCTGAAGCAAAGCTCGTCGTAAAGGTTGATGGCTTCCTTTATGGTGTCTGCACGAAGATTATCCATAATGTAAAGCATACCGCAGACGGTGTTGTAGTCGAGAACGTGAGCTACGGGGAAACGATCGGGGATGATCGAAGAAATAAAGGGGAGTGCATGGTTTTCCCAATATTCATCGATGTCATTCTGAGCCTGTTGCGCTTTCTCTTCCTCAGTCCTCAGCTTTTCGTTGGTCTCATCGATCATCGCCTGCCATTTTTTGTTCCCCAACACCTTAAGAACGATCGCAAGGATGATCATTCCAACGCCGACGAGGAGGCTTGTGTAAAATACAGCAGGAAGTCTGTCGGAGGACAGCAGCATTCCGACAACTGCGATAATAAGACCGATTAAAACAAGCAAGAACTTGAATTTAGGCTTAGGGGTCTGCAGAACATTCTTGAGACGGTTTATCTCAGCGTTGATTCTGCTAAGGATATTGTGAAGACGGATGTTTTCTCCGAGATGGTCGCGAAGGGTGGTGAGCATCTCGCAATCCTGATGGCGCAGATATTCCACAGCCTCGTTGTGCTTTCGAATGAGAACAACTCCCTCAGATCTCTCCATAACGGGATCTGTTTCGGGCGTGTTGACGAGCATAGCTTCCTCATTAGACATAGTATGAATCTCCTTATGATGATTTTCTTGAAACATTTTTAATGTCCGGCTTCATTTTATCACACGAAAAACCCAAAGTCAACATTTTTTTGCA
>JAZSIN010000117.1:0-4627 GCA_045533845.1 Eubacteriales bacterium
CCTCCGACGAGGATCTCCGTGTTTTCTGGCGCGATAACTACGATTACGTTCGTGAGAATATCGAAAATTGCCCGATGAAGTCGCGTGACGAATTGATCATCGCAAAGGTGCGCCCCGTTGCGGAGGCACTGCTCGGGGAGGAGCTTTCCGCTCTCATTAATTTTGACGCGATCACGCTCTCAAACGCGTACACCGACCACCTCTCGAACTTCGTGCAGGGAGACACCTCGTCGTGGTCGCTGTGTGAATATGCGATTGCCCTCTATTCCTACGGTGAGGCGCACGAGAAGGGTGCCTCGCTCTATGACAGCGAGGAGTTCAAGACTTATGTCTTCGACCATCGCGGGTACGACCGTGAGTATTGGGAGACTCTCATGACCGAGTCCGAAAAGCTCCGCGTCGCCGCTGAGGTCATCACGGAGTACGTACGGAACACCCAGAACGAGAAGTACAACTCGCGTGAAATCGTGTTTGTCCCCGAAATCGAGATCAAACCGGGCGTGGGCGGAAGCATCGACATCGGCGGTACCGCCGATCGCTATGATCCCGATGTCGACCGCATTTATGCGGACTTCGAGTCGGTGTCGCGTGACCGCTTCCTCGTGCTTTCGGGTGGCAGCATCGAGGAGATGCTCGGGAAATTCTATCTCAGCGTGACCGATTACTGGGACGGCGAGGAGAAGAGCACCGACTATAGGGACTTTAAGATCGTTGGCATATACGAGGATGCGCCGAACAGCGATCTCGTGATCTGTGACACGCTTCGGACGATGTACGATGACCACTGCAAGGAAAATAACATAGCGAAGAACGAGCGTTACCCTCACGAGGAGGGAAGCTATGCGTACGTGCTCGGCGTAATGCCGACGGACGACGCTGAGATCCTCCGTATGGTCGAGCTCAGCTACGACAAATCAGAGGGCCTTTCCTTCTCGCTCCGCAATCAAGTCATGGATACCCTCGGAAACTTCAATTCCTTTATTGAAATGGGCGCGAAGGTCTTCCTGTATATCGGCATCGGCTTCGCCGTCTTCTCGGCACTGATGCTTATGAACTTTATCAGCATCTCGATCTCGTATAAGCGCCGTGAGATCGGTATTCTCCGCGCGGTCGGCGCGCGCTCCTCGGACGTCTTCAAGATCTTCTTCAGTGAGGCGTTCATCATCGCGTTTATCAACTACGTCCTGTCGCTTGCGGCGACGGTCGCGGGCGTGATCTTCTTCAATACGATCGTACGGAATGAGGGTCTGAACGTAACGCTCCTCCACTTCGGTGTGAGACAGGTGGCCCTGATGTTTGCGGTCAGCCTCGGCGTTGCGGCAATTGCAAGCTTCCTACCCGTCTACAACATCGCACGTCGGAAGCCTGTCGACGCGATCAAGAATAAGTAAACTTTGGAAGGACTTTGTACACTATGGATCATCAGGTACTGTTTGAAACGATCGAGGCTCTGCGTCCTGAATACGAAAAGGTACTCTACGATGTGTGCTGCATTGAGAGTCCGACCGAATATAAGGATGGTGTAGACCGCGTCGGCGCGTATTTCGCCTGTCTTGCAGAAAAGCACGGCTGGAAGGTTGAGGTGCACGAGGAGAAGGTCTCGGGCAACGTCGTGTGCATCACGATGAACGAGGGGGCAACGGGTGCTCCGATCGCCCTCTCGGGACACATGGATACCGTCCATCCCCTCGGGTCGTTCGGCGATCCCCCCTGTCGTATCGAGGACGATCTGATCTACGGACCCGGTACGATCGACTGCAAGGGTGGTATCGTCGCGGCGTTCCTCGCGATGGATGCGCTCGAACGGTGCGGCTATACGGAGCGCCCCGTGATGCTCCTCCTTCAGAGTGACGAGGAGAATGGAAGCGCGACGAGTGAGAAGAAAACGATCAACTACATTTGCGAAAAGGCAAAAAATGCCGTAGCGTTTCTCAACTGCGAGGGCGGCTCGTCGAAGTATGTGTGCATTCAGAGAAAGGGAATTTTGAAGTACGAGTTCCACGTTTACGGCAAGGCGATCCACGCGTCAAGCTGTGTCGACGGCGTTTCCGCGATCGCCGAAGCGGCACACAAGATCTTAAAGCTCGAGGAGTTGAAGAATCCCGGTTGGGGCATTACCTGCAGCTGTGGGCTGATCAAGGGCGGTACTGCGACGAACACCGTTCCGGAGGAGTGCGTCTTCTCGGTCGACGTCCGCGTGACGAACGAGGAGGATGTTTTGTGGGTGAAGCGCTATATGAAGGAGATCGCAGAGACCTCGTATATCGAGGGCACGCGCTGTGAGCTCACGCTTGCAAGCTACCGCGTCCCGCTACCGCTTTTTGAGCGGAACGAGCGGCTCGTCGAAAGAATGAACGAGATCTTTAAAGAGGTGGGACTTTCGACGCTTCAGACGAAGCGGCGCGGGGGAGGCTCGGACGCCGCAGACGTATCGGTGTACGGGATCCCGTGTGTCGACAGCATCGGCATTCATGGCGGCTCGATCCACCAAAGAGGCGAATACGCGAAGCTTCCGACGCTCGCTACGGCGGCGAAGCGGATCGCGGCGGTCACGGCGTTTTTGTGACACGTAAATGACGAAAAAGTAACGAATATGACGGGGAAGTGCTTGACAAGTGCTTTCCCGTTGTGCTATAATAGGGGCAAGTCAAAAACGGTCGGTCGGAATGAACGACCGAATACTTTGTTTGTGGAGGGAAATATGGCTATTTTCAGAAAGAACAGCGACGTCCATGCACTGATCATGGAGCAGATCGCAGACGTAGAGAAGGCACTCGTGTGCTACGAGGGCTTTATGCGCGCCGCTACCACCGAGGGCGTTCAGAACGATACGCTTCGCGCGCTGATGAGAGGCGTTTGCGACGCCGAGGATATCGCAGACTGCTCACTCCGTGCGATGATTGATTCGCTCGCGGAGGGCTCGTATCTGCCCTCGACGCGTGAGGATCTCATCTCGATCGCATCGAGCTGTGACAAGGTTGCGAACAAGTGCGAGACGATCGCGAAGATCATCGTCCAGCAGCGGATCGTGATCCCCGCAGAGGGCGCAGAGAGCGTTATGAAGATCGTTGAGATCACGAAGCAGCAGTTCTCGGTGCTCGAGGAGAGCATCAGCGCGCTCTTCTCGAAGTTCAACGCGCTTCAGAAGGATCACTCGATCCTCGATCGCGTTCGCGCACTCGAGACCGAGGTCGATGTCATTGAGGATAAGCTGCAGGAGGCGCTGTTCGCGTCCGAGCTTTCGCTTGCGGAGAAGCTTCAGATTTCCGAGATCTACGTTTTCTTCGGAGATATCTCCGACATCATTGAGGACATTGCAGATAAGATCCAGATTCTGCTGATTGCCAGAAAGGCGTGACGCGGACATGTTGATCTATTTGCTTCTTGCGGCGGGCCTTTTTATGGGCTGGTCGCTTGGTACGAACGACGCGGCAAACGCCTTCGGTACGGCGGTCGCTACACGCGTCGTAAAATATCGAACGTCGATCATTATCATCGCCACGATGGTCATGATCGGTGCGGTCCTGCTCGGTCATCAGAATATCGATAAGCTGTCGAGCATCGCCGTCAACAACGAGGTTTCCGCCTCGGGTGACGAGGTCGCGTCTGCGATCGTAAGCGGTACGCTCGGTACGCTGAAGCTCAAGTCCGCCCTCAAGGCGTTCATCATCTTCGCCTGCGCGGCTCTTACGGTTTTTGTAATGAGCTATCTGAAATTTCCCGTATCTGCGAATCAGTCGATCACGGGTGCCGTGATCGGTTGGGGTCTTTGCTACGCGAACTACGACGATCCTGTGGTGATGAAGGGAAATATTATCGAGATCGTTGAGTTCGTTTCGACGTGGCTGATCAATCCGCTCGGTGCGGCACTCATCTCGTTTGTGCTCGTCTTCCTCGTGAAGAAATTCCTCGAGAAGCGACTGACCTCGATGAAATGCTACGATACGGTCATCAAGATCGGATACATCGGGGCGGGTGCCTTCTCGGCGTTCAGCATCGGTCAGAACAGCTCTGCGAGCGTGACGGCGTTTTATTACGACGCGACGGGGCTCGGTGCGAATCTGATCTACGGAAACGAGGGATGGCTCACGGGCGCGCGTATCGCCGCAATCGTCGGCGGCCTTGCGATCGCGATCGGTGTCCTCACCTTCTCGAAGCGCGTTATGATGACGGTCGGCGGCAGCATTGCCGAGATCAGCCAGGTCGATGGCTTTGTCGTCATCATTGCAAGTGCTCTCACCGTCGTGCTGATGGGCAACCTTATGGGTATTCCTGTTTCGACCTCGCAGTCGGTGGTTGGTGCCGTGATCGGCGCAGGACTTGTCGGCGGCTGGCGGAAGGTCAACTTCGGTGTTCTGAAGAATGTCGGTATCGCGTGGATCTCGTCGCCTACTGTGGCGGGTCTCCTCGCGTATCTCGTCGGACTTCTGACGAAGAGCTATTTCGGATAAAATTACATAAGAAAAAACCGCAGAGGGAAAATTTTCCCTCTGCGGTTTTTTTCGATTTTCCCCCAAAAGCAAAGAAAGCCCCGCCCGAAAACGGGCGGGGGCGGGGATGATAGCGGGCGGTCAATACTTTACGTGGAAGCAGAAGCGGTAGCTCGTATCGAAGAAGTCATATACCT
>JAZSIN010000022.1:0-39639 GCA_045533845.1 Eubacteriales bacterium
CCAATTTGTCTTCCTAAGACCGCTTGGCCTCCGACTTTGAAAAGTTTTTTCGAAAATTTTCAAATCTTTTTCGAACCCTTGACCCGAGCTTTTCCTCTGTGGCAGCCGCCTTTTTGCGACAGCCTCCGTATTATAGCACACTTGTCCCTCGCTGTCAAGCACTTTTTTCGAAGTTTTTTCGGTTTTCCCTCCTTGTCAATTCGGCACGATATTGCGCCTTTCGGGTTGTGCAGATTGCACAACCCGAAAGGTATCTGTATTACAGCATCGTTCAGCACGCAGCACGCGTCTCAAGACCGCTTTCTATCTCCTCGCGCACCTCTTCGACCGACAAAAGGATAACCGACCGATCGTCGAGGTCCTCGGGCTTCCCTGCGGTCGCGGCACGCCGTCTGTCCACGATCCGCTCCGCCGCGCGCTTCAGCTCTCCCTCGCCCTCTGCATCTCCAACCAGCATTTCGAGGAAGGACGGATCCTCGCCGTCATCCACCACGCCGTCGCTGAGCATCACCACGGTATCCCCGGGGTAGAATCGAAACGCGATCTTCTGCACGTCCGCCTCAGAGAGGATCCCGATCGGCGCCGTTCTCGAATTCAAGAGGAACAGATTTCCCTCCCGCAGAACAAAGCTCGGTGCTGCGCCACTTTTCCAGAAGATCCCCTCGCCCGTATAGAGATCCAGCTCAAGGAGATCGACTGTGGCGCTGATCTCTCCAATCGCACCCGCAGACAGGAAATCGTTCAGCATCCGAAGGATCACACCGATCTCTCCGCCCGTCAGAAGCATCTTCTGCAAAAAGACCGAACAGATCCCCGACAGCTGCGCCGCCTTGCGCCCGCTCCCCATTCCGTCCGACAGAAGTGCGAAGAATTTACCGTCCGCACCCTCAAAAAGCGCGATCGAGTCTCCGCAAAGCCCCTCCTCCCTGCCGCTACGCCGTGCAGGCCTCAGGGCATACGCTCGCTGCACGCGATACCTTGGCACGGCGGGAATGCGCACGTCGTACAGCCCGCCTCCCCCCGGGATCGGGGTCAAGATCGGTACTCCGGGCAAAAAGCCGACCGCGTCAAGGAATGCGCGTCTCCCCTCGTCCTCGGAGAGCATCTCCTCTATCGCCTTGCGATCCACGCCCCACGCGTAAAGCATCCCGCGCTGTCCGCCCGAAGCGGCGACCCGCGTTGCACAGATCCCATTCTCCAAAAGAAACGCCTCGGCGCTACGGCTCCTTCCCGCGTCAATTTCGTATCGATCGGGCCCGCTGCTCGACGCGGAGCGGAAGAGTGCCGCCGCCGCGCTGTAATCTGCGGACAAAAGCCCCGCCTTCTCGCGCTTCAGATAGGACGCCGTAAGCTCTCCCGCCTCCTCGTTGATCCGGTAAAGGATAGCGCCGCTCATCTTACAACGGCTGAGGACCTCCTCGGGAAATGCGTCCTCTCCGACGCTTCCCTTCCTGTGAAGCTCATCCGCCATATGTCCGAGCGTCCCTGCCATACGCGCGTATTCACTCCCCCAGCACTGCGCGCAAGAGCCACACCCGGGGCAGAACTCGTCGCACACGCGGTCGCACACCCGTCGGAATTCCTCCACGGACGGATATTTACTGCTTTCGGTCAGTGCACGGAAAAGATCTGAGACCGACAAAAACGCGCCGCAGATCTCCTCGATCCGTTTTTCCTCGTCACGAAGCCGCTCCTCCGCGAGGGCTGAGCGCAGTGCCGCGAGGCGATCGGGCTCCTCAGCGTCCGCAAAGACCGTATTCACCTGCATTTCGGCAGAGCTTTCGCCGCGCTTTGGAAGTGCAGTATCCGATCCGTCCGTCGGCGTCCCTCCCCCGTCCGCTTCGCCGGGGAGGAGGTGCAGTCGCTCAAGAACGCAAAAAAGAAGCGCTGAGGAAAGAAGAGACGGAAACAGGACCGAGAGCGCGCCGAGTCCGTAAACGTAAAAGCCCCAAGCCATTCCAACCGACAAGGCGGAAAGCGCACCCATAAACACTGACACACGGCGCAAAGCTCCGCTGAGAAGCGCTGAGAAGGCGTAAAGCGGTGCGCTGACGGGATCGATCAAAAGCCCGAGCAGAAGTCCAAGCAGGATGCCGTAGCTGATCCCCCGCCGATGCGTCATCCAAAGTGTTGCCCCAAGCGCCGTAAAGACCGATAGTGAGATCCCGTAGAAGGAGAGCCCCGACAGGGACAAGGTCAGCATTCCGAGCACGCCCGAAGCAGTCGCAATCCTCGAAAATCTGTCGAGCCGCAAAACGTCCCTCTGCCATAAGCCAGAAAGCAAGCAGACCGATAGCGGCACGGTCACCATCAGAAGAAGCGAGGACAGAAGATCGTACACGCGGTATCCGCCTCCGATCATGCGGTAGAGTCCCGTAAGGAACGAAGCGACCGATCCGACCGCCACCCGAAGCACGATATGCTCCCTGAACAGCGCCCTGCAAAACGTGCCGAAGCCGTGCACGTCAGGCTCGTCGCCGCGCTTCCACGGGAGATCGAGCGTCATCCGAGCCGCAACACGGAGCAGAACCGCGGCAGTCGCAATGACAACGGCGATCGGTCGGAAGACTCCACCGAGGATCGGGAGTGCAGAAAGAAAGACCCCGCAGTAGATCCAGAACAGACCGCTTTCTGCGGCGCACAAAAGCGCGATCCCAAAGGGCTTAACAGAAAGAATCCATTCGCATCGCCCGAAGAGAAAGGCAAGCACAAGAAGCCCGATCCCCTTCAGAAGAAGGAGAATCCTCCTCCGCGTCATAAATCGCACGAGTCGCCCCTCGCGCCGCGAGCGCTCGTCCACCGCTCCCTCGTTCCCATCCATTTCGGGCGCTCGCTCCTCCCGAGCGCCGCCCACGTCGACACCGGAGCGCATTTCTCCATTCTCGCGCTCCGCGCGTTCTTCCCATTCCTTCATTTTTCGCTTGTCCTTTCTGTCACTTACAAAAATCCTGCAAGGATTTTCCTTTGCCGTCATTATACCGCAGAGAGGCCGCGAAAACGCTCGAATACGGCGCGGCGTATTCTTGTCAAACCGCGAAGAACGGACGGTATACGGGGCGTATTTTTGCATAGTCCGTCGGTTCTTTTCTTATGATATACACCCGTCCGCGCAAAAAAAGGAGAACGCCCCCGACCGTTCCCGCTTTTCGTCGAACGATTTTTTCAGGAAACAGGAATATTTTTCGTTTTTCTCTTTACAAAGCGGTTTCTTTCCTATATAATATTATAAGAAAAACGAACCGTGAAAGGAGGACATCGATGCAAGACCCCAAAACGATATGCTGCTTTACGGGGCACCGAGCCGTCCCTGCTTCTCACGTCAGCCGCCTTTACGAGCTACTCGACGAGGAGATCCTTTTCTTATATAACAGGGGCGTCCGCACCTTTCGTGCAGGTGGTGCAATCGGCTTTGATACGATCGCCGCGCTCCGTGTCCTCTATCTCAAGTCACAAGGCTACGATGTCACGCTCTCCCTGATCCTTCCCTGCCGCGATCAAGCGAGCCGTTGGCCGAGAAGCGCCGTTCTCGACTACAACTTCATTCTGTCGCGAGCCGACTCGGTGACGTACGTTTCGGAGACCTACAACCGCTTTTGCATGCTGCAACGCGATCGTGCGCTTGTTGACGGGAGCGGATACTGCATCTCCTACCTGACCGAAAACCAAGGTGGGACCGCCTATACGGTCTCCTACGCCTTGAAGAACGGACTCGAGCTGATCAATCTCGGCGAGTGTTTCCTGTAAGCCCGAGCATAATAACAAAAGAAGAGCCCTGCGAAATTCGCAGGGCTCTTTTCAGATCTTATTTTCGTTATGCGCGGGAGCCGGGGCGGCGGATCTCACGGAGCTTTGCTTCCTGCTCCGCAGAAATGCGCGCGATCTCTTCCTCTCTCTTCTTCGTATTGATGCGGTGTCTTACCGTGAAGAATACGATAGCAGCAATCAGAAGGACCGAGCCCGTGACCACACCGACCACGATCCAGATGTTACGGATGTGGGTGCGGTACTGCTTCGTTCCCTTGAGGTAGCAGTTTACGAATCCCGCAGGAGCGTAGTAGTTACCCGTGGAATCGGTCAGCATATCGTCGTTGACCAGCACAGCGTTCTTGTTGTAAATGATCGGGATGACGGGCATCTGCGAAAGGAGGTATTCCTCTGCGGCGTGCAGAAGCTCCGCTCTCTTCTCGATGTCCTTTTCGGCGAAGATGTCTTCCATCATCTTGTTGTAGGTCTCATCAGAGAAGCCCGTGATATGGGTTGCGGGGATATAACGAGGCTCGCCGTATTCGTCGAAGTTCTGCATATCCATACCCATGCCCGAGAAGAGGGTCGCGAAGGGTGCGAGAACGCCGAATGCGTCGACAGAATAGGAAACCATATCCATAGCGAGAATCTCGTAGTCGCCTGCAACGAGGGCCTCGAGCCACATATCGTCCTTAACGTCCGACAGAAGCTCCTCGGTCGTCGTCCAGAAGTGCTCGTTGTCGACCGGTCTCTTGGGGTCGAGCTCAACGATGAAGCCGACAGATTCCCAAGCCGCCTTGACCGTGGTTGCGATCATCTCGTGGACCTCGTCGTACGACGCGTAGGAGAGCGTCAGAACGTAGTCCTTCGGATCGATGTCGGTCTTCTTCAGGGTCTCCTGTGCCGCCGCAAGATCGTCGGTCGCGAGGAGGTAATTTGCACCGTTCTCACGGAAGGTCTTCTTCGCAGAGGTCGAATTGAAGACTCCGGGAGGCACGAGCGCGCCTGCCGCCTCTGCAAAGACAGCCGCCTTTGCGATCGTTTCGCGGTTGATCGCCTGCGAAAGCGCAACGCGGATATTTAAGTCGGACAGAATGTTCTCGCCGAGAACGGGAAGTCCATCTTCACCGGTATAGATCTTCTTGCCCTCCTCGGTGAAGTAGATGAGCTTGCCGTTTTCGTCGTACTCGTTTTCATAACGGATCGGTCTTCCGTTTGCACCCGTCGTGATGATGTCCATCGTCTCGGGATTAAACTGATACTGAAGGCCTGCCTTGTCGTAAAGCATCGGAATGCCGTTCTCGTCATACGAGACCCAGCTGTATCTTACGAGCGCGTTCTGATTCAAGTAGTACGCGTGCGTGGAAAGACCGTTCGTGACGGTAGCGGAATCCGCGTAGTCCGAGCGAACCGAAAGCGGAATATCGCCGACGTAGAAGATCTCCTCGTTTTCATACGCCTCCATCAACTCCGCGTCGGTCATGCTGTAATCGATGATCAGACGGTACGGGATAACGACCGTGTCCACCTTCCAGTTGTCCTTGTCGGCATCCTTGAAGTAGTAGGAGTTACGCTCGAGAACGAGCTTCGGGGAGTTCTGGGGGGTCGTCGCGTAATCGGAGACCACGCCGCGAACCACCTCGCAGGTATTTCTGATCTCATTGAACTTTGCAGGATCCTTCGCCTCATAGTCCGCCATCGTCAGGGGAGAGTACGCGCACGTCACGCCGTTCTCGTTGACGAAGTAGTAAACGCCCTTCTCGAGCTTTACGAGAGCCTCGGGCTCGGTCGCGTCCTGTACGTAGTAGCAGTAGAGAAATTCTCCGTTTTCGTTCAGAAGGTACTTGCCGTTGTCATCCTTTACCGGATCGTCGGGGTATCTTGCATCACGAAGCTTGAAGGGACCCGAGCCGGGCATCGTTGCGCCCTTCTTCGCCCAGTCGTTGTAAAGACGGATCTTCTTCTTGACCTCTTCTCCGGTCTGCGGATCGGTACCGAGGACGATCTCGTAGTACGAGCTCTTCGTCGCAATGTTCTCTCTCAAAGGAGCAAGCGCGTAGCTCGTCAAATTGCGCAGGAACTGGTTGATATCGATCGGTCCCTCGAAGAAAACCTCGACGAGCTTGTCGCTCGGCGCGGAAAGTCCGATGCTGTCGATCGAAACGTCACCCTGATTTGCGAGACGCGCGTTCTTGATGTCGAACAGAAGGCACGCCGCACCGTAGGAGGAGTCGACCTCAATGACACGCTTCCAGGAGTAAACGAAATCGTTTGCGGAAACGTAGGTGCCGTCGCTCCAATAGGTCTCGTCGATATAGAGGGAGAGCTTATACTCATCCTTTTCGAGATCCTCAACATATGTATACTTCTTGATCAGGTTGCTCTTAAGGCTTCCCTTTTCATCAAGATAAAAGGTCGGCTCGTACAGAAGGCTGATGATCTTCATCGCCGCCTCGTTGTTATATGCATTGGCAGGGTCGAAGTCGTAGATCATATCAGTCAGATACATTGAAATCTGACCGCCCTTCAGCTCCTCCTCCTCTTCCTCCGTCAGTATCTCCTCTTTCTTCTCCTCGAACTGGAAACTGCAGGATGCAAAGCAGGACAGCAGCATCAGAAGGCAAAGCGTCAAAGCAAAAAAGCGCTTCATCATTTTTGGGAATTCCTCCTCGTGAAAATAGGTTCTACGGATATCTCATATCTCAAAACAAGCATATCTATTCATAGTATCAGTTATTATAACACAAAAGCGTCAAAGAATCAACGATTTTCCGCAAGGTAACATAATATTCGGATGAATGCACAATTCGTTTTTTGAAAATATGTGCATTTTCACAAGACCGTCCCGCAGAGTCCCGCCGCTTCGCGTTTTTTTGCCGTTCCCCACGCGTCTTCCTCTCCCCTTCTTTGAATATTGACCGCTTCTCTGCGCAATACTCAAGTCGGAGGTGATACAGCTATGAAGAAAAAAGAAGCAACGGATAGAAAGACCGAGGCTGAGGGACCCACGCGCCCATGTGACACCGCGCGCTTTCTCAGGACCGACCTTGCCTGCGAGGTCCCCGATCCCGAGGCGCTGAAGCACGGGACGGGCGCGTCGTATCGCGAATACCGCCGCGGACGGCTTTCGGTCGCCCGATTACAGATCGAAGATAAGGCAGGGGAAGCGCGCTTCGGGCGCGAGATCGGCACCTACGTTACGGTCACCACGGGACCGATCCTGCTCCTCTCCCCCGAGGAGGTCGAAACACTGACGGAGATCCTCGTGACCGAGCTTCGGCAGATGGTGGAGCAGCTGACGGGTCAGCCGATCGGTGAGTCGCTCCGCGTTCTCGTCGCAGGGCTTGGAAACGCGCATCTGACAGCAGACGCGCTCGGTCCCGAGGCAGTCCGAACCCTCCCCGTCACAAGACACCTCCGCGGCATCGACGATCCTGCACTTTTGAACGAGGGGAAGCGGTATGCGTGCATTTCCGCCATCTCGCCCGGCGTGCTTGCGGACACAGGAATCGAAACACGCGAATTGATCCGCGCAGCCATAGAGCCCGTCCGTCCCGATCTTCTGATCGCGGTCGATGCGCTTGCGGCAAGGAGCTGTGAGCGGCTCGCCGCCACCGTTCAGCTTTCGAGCACGGTAATCCGTCCGGTTTCGGGTGTCGGGACCGCGCGCGAGGCACTAAACCGCGAATCGATCGGCTGTCCTGTGATCGCGATCGGCGTTCCCACCGTCGTTGATTCCTCAACGCTCGTCTACGACGCGCTCACCGAGGCGGGCGTCCGCGAGAGCGAAATCGACGAAAGACTGCTTCGTGTACTCGAAAACGGAAAGAGCTTTTTCGTTTCACCAAAGGAGATCGACGCGTTGACGCGAGCGTTCGCACAGCTTATTTCGGGCGTGATCGCCGAAGCACTCTCGGTCAAGCGCGCCCTCGCCACCTAATTGCACCCCGTCCCGCGAATGACGGATGCGACGGTCCGCAGAAGAATCCTCACGTCGCCGCGAAAAGACAGCGTTCGCGCGTAAACGGCGTCGAGCATCGCCTTCTCCTCTGCCGTCCGGTCGTCCCTTCCGCTGACCTGTGCAAGTCCCGTAATCCCCGGGCGCAGGTGCGACGCGCCCAGCAACGTGCGCAGCTCCGTGAGATGTGCTTCGCCGAGGATCACAGGGCGCGGTCCAACGAGCGACATCTCGCCCCTCAGCACATTCCACAGCTGCGGAAGCTCGTCGATCCCCGTACGTCGCAAAAATCGCCCGATCCGCGTGAGGTAGCGTGCTCTATAGGTCTCCGAAAGCTCCCTTGACGCGCATTCGGGCGCACGAACCGTCATCGTGCGGAATTTATACACCGTAAAAGAGGAAAGATCTCTGCCCGTCCGTGTCTGACGGAAGATCGCGGGGCCGTAAGAGTCACACCGTATCCACACCGCGATGAGGAACAGAGGAAGTGCGAGAAGAAGGAGAAGCACCGCGGAAAGAAGCATGTCGAGGATCCGCTTCACCGGCGCATACGCCGCATATTTACGAAAAGAAACGCCCTCCCCGAGGAGAAGGACAGCCGTCCGTTCCTCCCCAAGAGAGAACGTTTTTTGTATGGAGGCGGGAATCTCCGCCGCAAAAACAGCGCTGAACTCCCGCGCTTTAATACCGTTTCCCATAAGCCAGACACCACCGTAAGAATTATGCGGCAAGGCTTGCCCCACGGCTTTAGTATTCCCGGCAAAAGAAACGCGTATCCAAGGCGGATAAAAAAGGAGATCAGGAGGAGCGCGCCGAAAAGGCCGCGCGGATCTCGTGCATCGTATAGCCGTTTCGCATCAGCGTTGCAACGACCTTCTTCCTTGAGAGCGCGTCCGAAAGTGCCGCCGCGTACCGTTCCTCGATCAGTCTCCCGCAAAGCTCCACGAAATCAACCTCGTCGAGGTAACGCTCGGCTGATGCAACAGCGTCGGCACCGAAGCCCTTCTGATAGAGCGCAGCAAGAATGCGATTCCGCCCGCGCAGTCTTTTCACGTGCCGTTCTGCTTCTCTGACGGCATCCCGATCCTCGTCTATGTATCCGCGTTTCGAAAGATAACAAGACGCCTCCTCTGCCGTTTCGCGCGCAACACCCTTGCGGCAGAGCTTATTTTCGAGCCCGCGTCGCGTGCTTGCGCCGAACGCGAGAAGCCGAAGCCCCATACGGACCGCCTCGCTGAACTCCGCCGCCCGTTCAAGGGACAAAAAGGTCGCTTCGTCGATCACGCCCTTCGCAGGACGGATCTCCGCATAGCGGTCGAGGAGGAGCGCGAGCTCGCGGACCTCACGCTGTGGCTTGCGATGCGCCCCCGCAGCGCTTTCCGCTACGTCGAAAACATCCTCGGAAAGCTCCACGCGAATGAGGATTTCCGCCCCACCGTCGCGGGCGGTCATAGATAATACACGGATCTGCATCGCCGATTATCAGAGCCCCACGTCTCCGTCTGAGCCGAGCATACGGATGTCGAAATCAACCTCGTCGCCGTCCTCTTCAAGCACGAACTCGTCCTCATTGCCCGCTCCGCCGTTTGCGAGCGCGGCACGGACCTTCTCCTCGACCTCGAGCGCAAGCCCGGGATTGCTCTCCAGCATCTTACGGACCGAATCCTTTCCCTGCCCGATCCGCTCGCCCTCGTACGAGAACCACGAGCCACTCTTTTTGATGATATCGAGCGAGATCGCATAGTCGATGATCTCGCCGTCGCGGGAGATCCCCTTTCCGTAGAGAATGTCGAACTCCGCAACGCGGAAGGGCGGCGCCACCTTGTTCTTGACGATCTTACACTTCACGCGGTTGCCGTAGATCTCGGTACCGTTCTTCAGCTGATCGGTCTTGCGGATGTCGATACGGACCGACGCATAAAATTTCAGCGCGCGACCGCCCGTCGTCGTCTCGGGATTTCCGTACAGAACGCCTACCTTTTCTCTCAGCTGGTTGATGAAGATAACAATCGCGTTGGTCTTCGAAATAATGGCAGAAAGCTTACGCATCGCCTGTGACATCAGGCGCGCCTGCACACCGACCATGCTCTGTCCCATATCGCCCTCGATCTCCTGACGCGGAACGAGTGCTGCGACCGAGTCGATGACGACGACGTCGATCGCACCCGAGCGCACGAGTGCCTCGGTGATCTCCAACGCGTCCTCACCGCAATCGGGCTGAGAAACGAGCAAGTTATTGATGTCAACGCCGAGTGCCTTCGCGTATACAGGATCGAGCGCGTGCTCGGCATCGATAAACGCTGCCTCGCCTCCCGATTTCTGTACCTCAGCAATGATATGCAGTGCAACGGTCGTCTTACCCGAGGATTCGGGGCCAAAGATCTCGATGATACGTCCGCGCGGAACGCCGCCGATCCCGAGTGCGGTATCGAGCGCGATCGATCCCGTATGGACTGCCTGTACCTCCATACGGCTGTTCTCCCCAAGCTTCATGATCGTACCTGCGCCGTAATCGCGCTCAAGCTGTGAGATCGCAGTCTTCAGCGCCTTGATTTTTGCTTCCTTATCCGCGCCGTTCTCAATCGCTCCTACGTTCTTCTTACTCGACTTTGTTGCCATTTTAAGTCTCCTTTGTGAACAAATTATTTCGTTGTTGTCTCGAAATTCCATTACGGCTCTATTATACACACTTTTACTCGACTTGTCAAGTGTTTTTTGAAAGTTTTATTCCGATTTTGGAATTATTTTAATATTTCGCTTTCCACACCCGATGTCCACATCAATCGAATCCCTTCCCTCTTGACAAGCAAACGAAAGTATATTATAATGGCACCATACAAACAAACTTCCGAGACACCTCGGTGCATCACGAAAAAAGAGGTACACATTGTAATGATGAAGAAAATCGCAACCGAAAAAGCCCCCGCAGCAATCGGGCCTTACTCGCAGGCGGTCGTTGCAAACGGCATTCTCTACACCTCGGGACAGATCGCGATCGACCCGAAGGTCGGCGACATTGTCGCGACAGACATCGAAGGACAGACCGAGCAGGTGATGCAGAACCTCGCGGCGGTCCTTGACGCGGCGGGCTCATCCTTTGATAAGGCGGTGAAGACCACTTGCTTCCTCGCAGATATCAAGGACTTTGCCGCATTCAACGGCATCTACGGCAAGTATTTTTCATCGAAGCCCGCACGCTCCTGCGTCGCGGTAAAGGATCTCCCCAAGGGCGCACTCGTCGAGGTCGAGGTCATTGCTCTCGTTGACTGATCGCATTTGAACCAAACAAAAAATCGGCTGAAATTCAGCCGATTTTTTGCTTTATCTGATTATTTCAGGTTATTCACGACCCCGACGAAAAGCGGTAGCCCGACCTCGGAGGTGATCACAAAGAGAAATGGACGGTCAACAGTGAATTCGACCTCGTCCTGCGGCGCCGCAGAGCCCGCGGCAAGCATAACCGTATATGCCGCTGCCACAACGCCCTCCTCGTCGATCGCAACGCGCACACCGTGCTGCACCTCGCTGAGAGCAACGCCGCCCGAGCCTTCACCAAAGAGATGTGAAAAATCCGCGCCGTGTGAAGAAAACACCGACGTTACGCCCATTTCTCGGATCACGGACGAAAGCTCTTTTTGCGAGGAAACGTCAAACTTGGGAATATGCATCGTGATCTTGCAGTACTGCGACTTTTCCGAGAGGCTCTGCCTTTCAAGCAGCTCATAAAGATCACTTCCCATAAGCACGTCATCGACCGTTTTCCCCTCATCGGGCAAAACGAAATACATTGAGCCGCCCTCCGCAAAGGGGAGGGAGACCGCGGAGTATTCTTCACCCCAATAATACTGCCCGAATGATACACGGTTCATATAGTCGCTCAGCACGTCACCCGAAGCACCGTGGAAAACACGCTGATCGTTTTCCGCCTCTTCAAACACGTGCTGCCATCTTGCGGTATAATAAACCGTCGTGGCAAGCGCAAATACCGTCTCGGGGTACATTTCGAGCGATTCCAGCCCCTCTGAAAGAATGCCTCCCGTCTGCGTATTGATCCAAGCACGAAGCGCCTCGTTATACTCCTCTGAGCCCATTTCTCCTTGGAAGGAGGATGCGTAATACAGCTCCGCTATCCGCTCTACCGTTTCCGTAACGTAGGAAATATCCTTGTCGAGCCACACCGACGACGCGAGAATGCTGGTTACTGCACCATCGTCGCAGTAATGCGCGTTCCAGATCGCCCCCGCCGTTATGCGGAGCGACTCGATGCTCTCTTCTCCAAGCACATCAAGGATCTCTCGTCTGCTCTCTCCCTCGACCGTCTCAGCGAGCATCGCCAGCGCCATATAAATATTCACGGGCGAGCAAAGCACGTTCTCTCCCTCGGAATCACCGAGCATCGTTCGGACCAGGGACTCAAAAAACGCCGTCGGAAGGCTTTCGAGCGACCGAAACGCTTCTTTCTGTGCGCGTCTCTCCTGCCGCCACACGTCGTAATCCTTCGACCACTTCTCGTAGTTTTCAACGAGCGAATCTTCCGATGGGTACTGCACCATCGTGGGATATCCTCTCGCCATAAGCGTGAACGGGGCAAGGAGCACAGCGTCATATCGAAGATTTGGGTCTACCCGGTTCTGCGTATACCGCCCCGTGGTTTCGGAAAACGGGGATCCCCCGTTCCACGGCTGAAGGAATGCGCCGATCAGGATCACAAGAGCGAGCGCGGCTGCAACCGCCGACACAGGGATCCACGGGCGTTTTTTCTTTTTATGCCTCGCGTCGGCAACGTACGCGTCGTCCGCGTCGCCGATGCGGTCAAATAAATCCTCGGGTTTCATATATAACCTCCTTCAATCATATTCAAAGGCGCTCGGACTCGAGAACGCGCCGCAGGCGTTCCCTTGCCCGATACAGTATGGATTTGACCCGGCTTTCGCTGAAGCCGAAGTGATTTGCGATCTCTCGGATCGGCTTACCGTAAAAGTAGCGTAGCAGAAAGACGCGTCGATCGCGCTCTCCGAGCTTCGTGAGGAAGCGGTGGAGTGCCTCTTTTGTGAGATCATCCGATTCCCGCTCCTCTGCGGGAAGCACCTCCGAAAGCTCATCGAGAATGAGCGGGATCTCTCCGCCTCCACGCTTTTCTGCGGTGCGGTAGCGGATGCGGTCGACCGATACCCGCCGCACGAGCTTCCCGAGATAGGTGCGGAGCTCTGAGGGGCGGTTCGGCGGAATGCTGTTCCAAACCGACAGCCACGTGTCGTTCACGCACTCCTCGGCATCCGCGTCGCTTCCGAGCAGATTCCGTGCTATGGCGTGACAGTACGAGCCGTATTTCTCCGCCGTTGCATCGATCGCCTGCTCCGACCGTTCAAAATACAGTTCTACGATGTCCTTATCCTCCATCACGCCACCTCGCCTTCACCCTCTACTCGTAAAATTTCCCATTTGGTTGTATTTTATATCGAAAAAGCCTCAAAAAAACCCGAAAGAGATTCGTCTTTCGGGTTCGTTTATTTTTCTGATTTAATTCTTGAGTTCCATCTTGATCTGACTGCCGGGCTGACTCTCCAGCTCCTTACGGTGACGTTCCATCAGCGCATTGATGCGGTTGATGGGATTGAGGAGCGTCGAGATCGAGCCGTCGTGGTTCATCGTGTCGATGAAGTACGCCGTGTACTTGCACATATTGACCTCGCAGTACCACGGGCGAACAAGCAGCTCGGGCGCACGGTAGACCGTATTGGTCGTAAAGACGCTGGTAATCGTACCGTTCTTATACGCCTCGTCAAACTTCTCGTATCCGTCGGTGAAGAGACCGAAGGAAGCAAACGCGAAGATACGCTTCGCGCCCTTCTCCTTCAGCTTGCTTGCAACGTCGAGGAGCGATTCTCCCGAGGAGATCATATCGTCGACGATGATCGCGTCCTTTCCTGTGAGATCCGCACCGAGATATTCGTGCGCGACGATCGGATTCTTGCCTCCGATCACGACCGAATAGTCTCTGCGCTTGTAGAACATACCGATGTCGACACCAAGCACCGAGGAATAGTACATACAACGGCTCATCGCGCCCTCGTCGGGCGAAATGATCATCAGATTATCATTTTCAAGACGGATGTCGGGCACGGCGCGAACGAGTGCCTTAATCATCTGATATGCAGGACGGACATCGTCGAAGCCCACGAGCGGGATCGCGTTCTGCACGCGCGGGTCATGCGCATCGATCGTCAGAATATTCGAAACGCCCATCGCGTGAAGCTCCTGGAGCATCAAAGCGCAGTCAAGCGACTCGCGCGAGGAGCGCTTATGCTGTCTACCCTCGTAGAGCATCGGCATAATGACCGTGATGCGGTGCGCCTTGCCTGCCATTGCGGCAATGATACGCTTCAGATCGGCATAATGCTCGTCCGGACTCATCGGGACGGTCATACCGCGCATCTTGTAGGTAACGCCGTAATTGAAAATATCGCAAATGATGTACACGTCGTGTCCGCGCATCGACTCGTGAATAAGTCCCTTACCTTCACCCGTTCCAAAACGAGGGCACTCGACGTCAACAACGTAGGAGGCTGATTCTCCCGAGTGGTTTCTCCATTCCTTCAAGTAGTAATCGACCTGCTTTACGAAGTCCTCGCAGCCCTTCATACCGATGACGCTGAGCTCTGCAACCTGTGTATCACGCATTTTTCGTCGTTCCTTTCTTTTTGTCAAGCCCGTCGGCGCGTCGTGAAGCGGACGCCTCTCTTCCGACTATAACGAAATAATTATACCACACTTTCCGTGTCTTGTAAAACCCTTTTTTCGCTTTTTTTCGAAAATTCGACGGTTTTGTGGATTTTACACAATTCGAAGCCATCGCTAAAGTGCAAATTGCACTTTAGCGCAACTCCACAACGGTCACGCCGCTGTCTCCCTCACCCTGCTTTCCAAGGCGATAGGATGCAACGCGGTCGTCATTCCCAAGGTGCTGCCAGAGCTCACGCCTGAGCGCTCCCGTTCCCTTTCCGTGGATCAAATGAACGGTCTGAAGTCCCGAAAGCTGCGCCTCATCAAGGTATTTATCCACCTGCATCCAGCCCTCGTCCCCCGTCAGACCGCGCAGATCGATCTCGTGCGAAGCAGCGCGGAACACGCCCGCATAGGAGGCGTATTTCGATGCAGGCTGCTCCTTGCCCTTTCTGTCGATGACCTTCGGTGCATTCTCGACGAGCATCAGATCCTTTACGTTCACCTTCGTCTTGATGATGCCCGCCTTGACCTGCACGTTTCCATTCTTGTCGGGATCGGACAGAAGGAATCCGTTGACGCCGAGGCTGACGACGGTCACCTCGTCCCCCGCCTTCAGGGGGCGCGGCAGGACGTAATCTGCACTGCGTTTCCTCGTTTCAACGGGGTTAACGCGATCGTCCTGCTCACGAAGGCTGTTCCGAATCCTCCGTCTCGCATCCTCAAGCCTTTCGCCGAGGCGTTCGGATTCTCTCGCCTTCCGCACCTTATCAAGCTCTGCGAGCACGTATTCGCTCGACGCGCGTGCGCCCTCGAGGAGTGCCTTCGCCTCCGACCGCGCACGTTCAAGCGCCGCCTCGGCTTCACTCTCCTTCCGCGCAACACTCCGCTCGATCTCTTCGGCACGCGTCTCGTATTCCGCGCGCAGACGCTCTGCCTCGGTACGGTTTTTTTCCATCGTCACGCGTTCGCGCTCGAGCGCCTCGATCACGTTTTCAAAACGCTGATTGTCGGCGTTGACATAGCCCTTCGCACGGTCGAGGATGTCCTTTGGCAAACCGAGCCGCTCGGAGATCGCAAATGCATTCGATTTTCCGGGCGCACCGATCACGAGCCGATAGGTCGGGCGGAGGGTGTCGACGTCGAATTCGCACGCCGCGTTGGTCACGCCATCGTTTTCGAGCGCGTACGCCTTTAGTTCGGCATAGTGCGTCGTGGCGGCGCAAAGCGCACCCCGTTCGCGCACCGATTCGATGACGGCAATCGCAAGCGCCGCACCTTCGACGGGATCGGTTCCAACGCCAAGCTCGTCGAAGAGGACGAGCGACCGATCGGTCACGTCCTTGAGGATCTCTACGATATGCACCATATGCGAGGAGAAGGTCGAAAGCGACTGCTCGATGCTCTGCTCGTCTCCGATATCAGCAAGCACCGTGTCAAAAAGGCAGATCGACGAGCCCTCGTCTGCGGGGATATGCAGACCTGCCTGCGCCATCAAGGCAGAAAGCCCGAGCGTCTTCAGGGTAACCGTCTTACCGCCCGTGTTCGGACCCGTAATGACCATCGTGTCAAAGCCCTTCCCGAGATAAACGTCAACGGGAACGACCTTCTCGCGGTCGATCAGCGGGTGGCGGAAGCGAATGAGCTCCATCGAGCGGTCGCTCGACAGCGTCGGCTGAACGCCGCGCATACGGTGTGAAAGCTCCCCGCAGGCAAAGTAAAAGGCGAGCTCATTGATATTGCGGACGTTGAGATCAAGCGTACCGGACGCTGCCCCAACCTCCTGCGACAGCTCGAGAAGGATGCGCTCGATCTCGCGCTGCTCGCGTGTTTCAAGATGTCTCAGCTCGTTGTTTGCCTCGACGACCTCCATCGGCTCGATGAAGACCGTCGCGCCCGACGCGGAGGTATCGTGCAGAAGTCCCTTCACCTCGTTCTTGTGCTCGATCTTCACGGGAATGACGTAGCGTCCACCTCGCATCGTGACGATGTTGTCCTGCAGATATTTCGAGCCGCCGCCCGTGATATAGCGCTGCAGGACGCTCTTGATTCGGACGTTCTCGTGCCGCATCTTCCTGCGGATCTCCGCAAGAAGCGGACTTGCCTCGTCCGCGATCAGATCCTCCGAAACGATCGTCTTTGAGATGCGCTGCTCAAATCGGTGGTTCGCGATCAGCCGTTCAAAGATCTCGTCGAGCGAGGTCTCGAACTCGCGGTTCGTGCGGATATAATCGAGAAGGAGCCGCGCCGTCCGCCAGACGTTCGCAATGTCAAGAAGATCGCGCGTGCTGAGCGTCGCCCCTTTGACCGCGCGTGCGCAGGCGTCGGACACGTCCGTGATCAGACCGAAGGAGGGCATCCCCTTGCTGTCGCACAGCCGCCGCGCATCGCTCGTCCGACGCTGTCTGCGGAGCACACGCTCGGGGTAGATCTCGGGCTCGAGGGAAAGTGCCATTTTCTTCGCCCCCTCGGTCGCGGCACAATCCGCGAGAAGCCCGAGTATTTTATCAAATTCCAGCTTTGCTTTACTTTTAACCGATAGCTTCATTCTGTTTCCGTTTCCTCATTCCATCGCCGGTACGGGCGACGGAGCGTGCCGTCAGCCCTTTCTTACGGTGTGGAAAAATTTCAGAGACTCGAACGTCCGTTCGAGATGGTTTTCAAGATACGCCTCCGACGCCCGTACGAACGCATCCCTCGCATCCCCGTCGGGAAGCATAAAGGAATAAACACGGCGGGGCGGCGCCTCAACGACGTACTGCATCGCAGACACCGCAAGTGCAGGCAGGGGCAAAAGGATCGTCGCGCTGCCCGTTTCGTGCGGATCGGGGAGCGTGATCACCGAGGACGACGCCTTCTTCACGCAGTCCGCGCAAACAAGCGAGCCGTTCATAACGTCGAGATACCAATCTCCCTCTCCACGTGCCTCCCTCCCGCACCTTGAGCAGACGGAAAGCTCGGGAGCGTACCCCGAGATCGCCATCACGCGGAGCTCATACGCCGCCTTGACGCGTAAGATCTCCGACTCGTCCTCGGGAGACACCCGACTGGAGAGAAGGTAAAAGGTGTTCAGCGTGAGCTGCAGAAGCTCCTCTGCGGGTACACCCTCCCCCGAAAGTTCACACGCGACGTCCGAAAGATACGCCGCAAGCATCAGGGGGAGAAGCCCGTTTCTGAGCCCGAAAAAGGATTCGTTCACCGAGACCGCGCGGATCCATCCGAGCCCGCCCTTGTCTGCGATCTCGTAGTTCCCGTAGGTGTAGGGCTGGATCCCGCCGCGCACACGGCTCTTCGTCGATCTCGCCCCCTTTGCAAGGACCGAGATCCTCCCTTTCTCTGCGGTAAGCAGACTAAACAGGCAGTCGTTCTCCCCGTACGGAGCCTCTCTCAGCACGAGCCCGTCGATCGAATACTCTCTCGCGTGCCCGCTCATTCGTCCCTGTACCCGAAATTGCCGACGAGGTTTGAGCTGTCGCGCCAATTTTCCTTGACCTTGACCCAAAGGTTCAGATAGACCTTCACACCGAAGATCCGCTCCATCTCCTCTCTCGCGTAGCTTCCGATCTTCTTCAGGGTATCGCCCTTCTTTCCGACGAGAATCCCCTTGTGCGAATCCTTTTCGCAGAAGATCTCGGCGCGAATGCGGAGAAGCGTCCCCTCATCCTTGAATTCCTCGATGACGACCGCCGTACCGTGCGGTATCTCCTTGTTCGTCGAGCGCAGGATCTTCTCGCGGATCACCTCCGCCGCGATCTGCCGCTCGGTCTGGTCGGTCACGATGTCGTCGGGGAAGAAAAATTCAGATTCTGCAAGGAAGGGATCGCACTCGAGGAGCAGCTCCTTCACGTTCTTTCCACTTCGTGCCGAGATCGGCACGAAGGCGTGGAAGCTGTGCCTTTCGTTATACGAAGCGAGGCAAGCGGCGATCTCCTCTTTATTCGAGAGGTCGATCTTGTTGACCGCAAGAATGGCGGGCGTTCCCGACTTCTTCAGGTAGTCGATGACGTTCTGCTCGATCCGACCGGGCTCTCTCGCAACGTCGACGACGAGGATCACGGCGTCCGCCTCGCGCATCGTCGTATCCGCCGCCTTCACCATGTAGTCACCGAGCGTATTCTTCGGCTCGTGCATACCGGGCGTATCGAGGAAGACGTACTGATTCTCCCCGACCGTATGGATGCCGACGATCTTGTTTCTCGTGGTCTGCGGCTTCGACGAAACGATCGCCACCTTTTCCCCGAGAATTGCATTGAGCAGCGTCGATTTTCCGACGTTCGGGCGACCGACGATCGCAATAAATCCTGTCTTTTTCATATCTTCTGTCCTTTCTTCCGGAAATTCCCGTTTTCTCTCTGTCCCGTTATTCGGGCTTGATCCCGCTCTTCTCAAGATACGAAAGAAATCCGTCGTCCTCGAGAAGCGAAAACTTAAAATTAAAATCATCGATGTAATTGACCATCGCGTATGCGACCTCACCCGTGTACTTCGAGCCGCTCGTATAGCCCGACACCGTGACCGTAAGCTTGTCCCACTCGACCGAATACCGACGGATGACGTACGTTCCACCCTCGTATTCTCGTTTGCTCACCGTTTTATAGGAGAATCCCTTGAAATCCCGCCACGTGATCGCCTCGTTCTTTTCTCCGAGCCCGTGCACGTAGGTGATCGGGATCTTGTTGCCCTCCACCGTGGCAGGCTTCTTCTTAAACAGATTGCTGTTGAAAATGAGCTCCCCTGCGACCCAGATGGTCACGATCACAAGGAGCGTAACGATCGCCGCGATCAGGCGGACGTGGTTGTCGAGAAACCGCTCAAAAGAAGTCCGCTTCGTACGTCCGTAGTCTTCGAAGCCCATTACGCCACCTCCAGCCCGAGCCGCTTCATCACGGCTCTCTGCCTCTCGCGCATATCCCTATCCTCCGCTTCGCCTCTCTCGTGATCGTACCCGAGGAGATGGAGCACCGAATGCGCGGTCAGGAATGCGACCTCCCTCGAACGGCTGTGGCCGAATTCCTTTGCCTGCTCCTCTGCGCGTTCAAGCGACAGGACGATATCCCCGAGCGACACCGCGTCGTCCCCCTCGGGAAGTGCCTCGCCCGTAAAGAAATCAAATTGCGGAAAGGAAAGAACGTCGGTCGGGCGGTCTATCCCGCGATACGCTCGGTTGAGCTCGCGGATCCCTGCGTTGTCGGTAAAGGTAACCGAGAGCTCGCACTGATGCGTAAAGCCCTCAAAGAGAAGCGTTTCCCTGACCGTCCGTCTGATGAGACGCTTCAGGTATTCCGACACCATCCGTCCTTCCTGCTCGTTTTCAAAGTATAATTTCACCCTCATTTCTGTCTCCGTTCACCGTTTTTCGGATTTGCGCCCGTGCGCCCGTTCTCGCGGTGATCCTCTTTCGCATTGTCCTTTTTCCGTTCCCTCGTCTCGTATGCAAGAATGATCTCCTGCACAAGGCGATGCCGTACGACGTCGCGGTCGGTGAAGCGGTGGATCGCGATATCCTCGATCCCGTCGAGGATCTCGGTCGCGTCCCTGAGTCCCGATCTCTGCCCGTACGGCAGGTCGGTCTGGCTCGGGTCGCCCGTGATCACCGCCTTCGAGCCGAAGCCGAGACGCGTCAGGAACATCTTCATCTGCTCGACCGTCGCGTTCTGCGCCTCGTCGAGAATGATAAAGCTGTCGTCAAGCGTCCGTCCGCGCATATACGCGAGCGGTGCGATTTCGATCACCTGCTTTTCAACAAGCCGCTGATAATTCTCAACGCCGAGCATCTCGTACAGCGCGTCGTACAGGGGGCGCAGGTATGGGTCGATCTTGCTTTGAAGATCGCCCGGCAAAAATCCGAGCTTCTCGCCCGCCTCGATCGCGGGGCGGGTCAGAATGATCCTTGCGACCTGCTTCTCACGAAGCGCGCGGACCGCCATTGCAACGGCGAGGAAGGTCTTACCCGTTCCCGCAGGACCAACGCCGAAGACGATCGTATTCTTTTTCATTTTTTCAACGTATCTCTGCTGACCGACCGTCTTCGCCTTGATCGGCTTTCCCTTTGCGGTCGCGCAAATGAAGTCCTCGCCGTAGCCCTTCAGCTCCTCCTCGTCCCCACTCGCGACCGTCGAAATGATATACGCGGTCTGCTGATCGGTCACCGTCTCGTCTCTTCGCGCGATCTCAACGAGATACGAGATCGCACGCGTGGCGCGCTCGACGCTCCCCGACTCGTCACCCGAGATCACGATCGCATCCCCATTTCCCGCGGCGCGGTTGTAGATCCGAACCGAAAACGCCTTTTCCACCGCTCGCGCGTTTTTATCATAGCTTCCAAATACGCGCGACGTCATTTCGGCGGTCTCGGTCCTTACGAGCCTTGTTTCTTCTGCGGCCATACGGTCACCATCCTTCCGTTCATTCAAACAGTTCTACTTCTATATTCTGTGTCCTTGCGATATTTTCAATGCACCTGACCGTACAGTACAGTATGTACGCGTCCTCCCCGATCTCATATGAGAGCCTCTTTTCGAGCACGCCCTGCATCTCGGGAAGTGAAAGCAAGGCCTCCTTCAGCCGGTGATAGGCGATCTCCATCGCGCGCTCCTCGGTATATTCGCCCGTCTCAGTCACGACCGTGCGTGAGGTCAGGACCGACAGCCCGATCGGCAGAGGCTTTCCGAACACCGACAGATACCTGAGCCGCTCCGAAGCGTGCTCCCCGTCGTAGTCCTTCCCCGTATAGAGCGTGTATTCCCGTCCGAACAGGTGAAGGACGTACCGTTTTCCCGCCGTCTCCGTGTATACGTCCCTTTCGTATCGATACGGAACGCGGATCTCAAACGTGCGCTCGGTCTCGGCATAGATCCTGCCCTCCGCACGCGTATAGCGAATGCCCGCAGTTACCGAATCGTAGACGCCGCTGACGAGCACCTCACCCGCACGCACCGCCTGCCCCGATCTGACGAGAACATTCCCGCGCAGCGCCTCGACCGAAACGATCACGCCATCGTGCTGTGCAACGAGATTTGCAGGAGAGGTATCCCCCGTTCGGTCGGGTGCGGTCTTTTCGCGGATCTGTACCTCGGCGACGTTCCCGATCAGATTGACCGTGATCCAGGAGATGCGCTCCGAATTCAAGAGAAGCCGATTTTCGATCGAATCGACGTCGATCCCCGGAACGTAGTCGAACAGCGACAGTCCCGCCTCCGTCAGCTCCGCGATCACCTCGCTTTTCGAGAGGGTGCTGTTCCCCGTCACACGGATCTCCCACAGATGCGTCGAGGAGACGGTCGCGAGGACTACCGCGAGGAATGCGCCGACGATGAGCCCGGGGCGCAGGACGAAAAACCGTCCCGCCTCTCTGATCCCACGGCTGTTCTCCACAGCGATCGGAATTCCGTGTGCCGTGCAGAGGATCCGAAGCTTCTCTGCTGCGGCATAAGACAGGGAGAGCGAAACGCTCCCGTCCGAGCGCGTTTCAAGTGCTCCGTACGGGATCGAATGCCTGAAGGAGAGATCCAGAAGCGCGGTCGCGTACCGCGCTTCGCACGAAAGCGTCACCCGCCCGATGAAAAAGGCGAGGAGGGAGAGCCGCTTCCGTCCTTCTCCGCGTCTCCGCGAAAGGATGCGCCGCTTCATTCGGACTCCTCCTCGGTGCGGGGCGACGGGGATCTCTCCGAAAGCGCTTCGCCGAATCGGTCGAAATACACACCGCCGATCCGCCCCTCGATCCCGAAGAGATCTGCGAAATACGCCGTACAGGTCAAGCTCTCTCCCATAACCGTGACAGCCCCATCGCGCGTGTCGAGTCGTATTGCTTCGGGGGAATAGGACAGGATCCTTCTGCATCCCCGAACGGTGACTGTGTTCTGACCGCGAAGCTCTGCCATAAAGCCGTTTGTCAAGCCCACAGCATCCGACGGGATCCCGAGCATCGTCCCAATGCGCTCTCTCAGCGGCGTCCCTCTCTTTTCCTTCCGTTCACGTGCCTTTCCCATAGCTCATATCTCGCCTCCGCATCACATAAAATACCGTATCGGACGTCGAACGCCGATCGGTTCATTTTATGCAAAAGGAGCTTTCATATATGACGGACACACGGATAGGTGCGCGGCAGGAGCGTCGCGCGAGACGGCTTTTTCATAGGGGACGCGCATCCCGTCCCAGATACGAGAGCGGCGTCATTCTTCTGTCCGCACTGCTCTTCTGGTTTATTTTGAGAGCGCCTCTCTCTGCGGCGGAGGCTGCGCGGAACGGACTCGCACTCTCCGTGCATTCGGTCCTCCCCTCGCTCTTCCCCTTCCTCGTCCTCGCGTCCCTTTTTATGGAAAGCAGCATCGTAAGACGCATCGGGCGACGGGTATCCCCCGTCACCGAGGCTCTCTTCGGTATCTCGGGAGAGGGCGCGGGTGCGCTCCTGCTCGGACTTTTCTGTGGATTCCCGATCGGCGCACGCGCAGTCATGGGAGCGTACGAGCGCGGAAGTCTGTCAAAGGAGGAAGCCGAGCGGCTTTTGCCGCTTGCAAACGGACCGAGCTTCGCCTTTCTCTTTTCCGCGGTCGGGTGCGGACTGTTCGAAAGCCCCGCCTTCGGGCTTTCGCTCTATTTTTCTTCGGTAGCCGCGTCGCTGCTTTGCGGGATCCTGCTCCGTCTCCTGTTCGGGAAATGCGAAGGCGCCGTCGGATGCGAAGGGTCATCTCCCCCCGAGGCACTCCCCACGCTTTTCGTCCGTGCCGTCACGGACGCGGGAGGGGCATCGGTATCGGTCACCGCCTTTATCGTCTTCTTTTCGATCCTCTCGGACGCGCTCTCGGCACTTCTTCTGTCGCTGAGGGCACCCGAATTTCTCTCGCTTCTGCTCTCGGGACTCCTTGAGCTCTCGAGCGGGACGAAAAAAGCCGCAGAAACGGTAAGCGGTCTCTGCGGCAGGATCGTTTGCGGATTTTTTGCGGGATGGGGCGGACTGTGTGCCCATCTGCAGGTGATCGCAACGGTAGAACGCCCATTGCCGGACAGAGCACGGAGGAATACGCCTTCCTTCCGCTCTTACTTTCTTTGTAAGGTTCTGATCGGTCTGTTCACAGCCGCCCTCGTTTCGATCCCGGCAGCCCTTTGACCGTTCTTATTCGTACTGTGCGCGCGGACCGCCGATGTATTTCGGACGGGTCCTCGCCGCGAGGATCATCGCTTTTCCGATCTGCCCCTTCGGCAGTCTCACGGGAACTGCGACCTCGCGAAGGTGCATTCCGATCAGCGTACCGCCGATGTCAAGCCCCGCGTGTGCGCGGATGTGCTCGACCGCAACGGGCTCCTCGAAATTTCGCCACGCCGTATACGCGAGCGAGCCACCCGCCTTCGGCTTCGGGCAGACCGAAACCGCATCGTAGCCGTATCGCTCGGCACACGCGCGTTCGAGGATGAGCGCACGGTTCAGATGCTCACAGCATTGTACGGCGAGAAAAATCCCCGCCTCCCTGAGGATCGGCGACGCCGCGCGGTAGACCGCCTCTGCGGCTTCAAGCGAGGAATTCTTGCCGATCTGTCCACCGACGATCTCGGAGGACGAGCAGCCGATGACGAGGATGTCTCCCCGTCTGAGTGCGGCAGCGTCAAGAAGCGCGCGGATCGCCTCCGCAGTCTCCTCCTCGACCGCCGCCATGTCAAGGATCACTTCGTTTCGTTCCATATCGTCCGTGCAGAGATCAGCCGTCGTACGCCTCGGTGTCGCAAAGCACCGTAACGTTCGGATGGAGCAGGAGAAGGGTCGCGGGGCACTCGGTCGTGACCTTTCCTTCAAGGAGGCGCATCAATGCGTCGTGCTTTTCCTTGCCGCTGACGAGCAGGAGGATCTCCTTCGCCTTAAGGATCGTTCCGATACCCATCGTAAGCGCGTGGGTGGGGACCTCATCCTTCGATGCGAAGAAGCGCGCGTTTGCCTCGATCGTGCTTTCCGCAAGCTCGGTCACGTGGGTCTCGGGGATCAATTCGCTTCCGGGCTCGTTAAAGCCGATGTGACCGTTCCGTCCGATGCCGAGCACCTGAATATCGACCGGTCCGAGCGACTCGACGAGCGCCTCGTATCGTCCCGCCTCTGTGGCGCCGTCTGCGGCGGTTCCGTCGGGCACGTAGGTGTTTGCCTTATTGATGTTGACGTGGTCAAAGAGGTTGTGGTTCATAAAATAGCGATAGCTCTGCGCGTTGTCGGGCGTGATCGGATAGTATTCGTCGAGGTTGACGCTCGTAACGCCCGAAAAATCGACCTGTCCGCGCAGGAACTTGCTGACGAGGCAGCTGTACGTTCCCTCGGGGGTAGAGCCGGTCGCAAGGCCGAGAATGCTGTTCGGCTTCTGCATGATCTGCATCGCGATCATTTCGGCAGCAGCCGCAGACATTGCGTTATAGTCGGGATAAGTCTGAATTTTGAACATGGTATTTACCGTCCCTTTATGTTGTAGTTTATTTTATATCGAAATCAAGATCAGTCCTCGGAGAAACGGAGGATCGTCCGCATTCCGTCGAAGCCGCAGACTGTGTTCGGGAAGATGCTGCGCGCCTCTCTTTCGAGGAATTCCTCGGGCTCCTTCATTGAGGGGCTGTAATGCGTCAGCCAAAGCGCTCCCACGCCCGCGTTTCCTGCAAGCGCCGCGGCATCGCGGTAGAGCATATGCCCCGCCTCCTCGGCGCGTGCCTCCTTTTCGGGATCGCCGTACATCCCTTCACATACGAGAAGGTCGCTTCCCTCTGCCATTTCGGAGATCACGGGGTTCGGACGGGTGTCGGTCGCGTACGTGACCGAAAGTCCCTTTCGCGGAGGTCCGAGCACCTGATCGGGGGTGTAGATCTCCCCGTCCCCCTCGATCGCCTCCCCCTTTTGAAGACGACTCCAATACGCCATCGGAACGCCGTTCTCCCTTGCCTTTTCGGGATCGAACCTCCCCGCACGGGAGATCGACACGCGATAACCGTAGCACGGGATACCGTGCTCAAGCTGAAAGGGCGTGATCTCGTAGTCCCCGACCGTGATCGGAGACGGAGCCTCCCCGTCGAGCTCGTACATATGGATCGGGAAGGACGGAGCACCGACGACGAGCAGTCCGCGAAGCACCGTCTCGAGTCCCTTCGGACCGATGACGGTCAGCGGCTCCTCTCTCCCCTCGTTCCCCATCGTCAGGAGAAAGCCGGGAAGACCGCTCGCGTGGTCGGCGTGGTAATGCGTGAGGCAGAGGACGTCGATCGGCTTCATCGTGACGCCCGCCTCCTTCAGGGCGATCTGCGTCCCCTCACCGCAATCGATGAGGAGAGAGCTCCCTTGGTAGCGAAGAAGGCAGGTCGCGAGCCAACGGTCCTTTCTCGGGACGGTTCCGCCCGTTCCCGGCAAGATCACTTCAAGCACACAAAGCCCTCCCTTCTCTACGGCATTCGCTTTTATCACATCTATTATTATATCGAATCGTCCCCGATTTGTCAAGCAAAAAACAGCGAAAAAAAGCCGAGCCGATGCAGATTTTGCATCGGCCCGTACCATTTTAACGGTTATTTTTTCTTTTTCTTACCGTTCTTTCCGTTCTTCTTCGGATCGTTCTTCCGAACGGTCTGCGAATCCTTCGTCACGTTCTTGCCCGAACGGACGAGGAGAACGGCACCGACGGCGATCGCGATCACGATCACAACGAGCAGAACGAGGAAGACGATCGGGGTGTCGTCAGCCTCCTCCTCGGGCTTCTCGGTCCCCGCGTCCTGCGAGGGATCGGTCGTCGTCTCGGAGGGATCGGTCGTTTCCTGTGCATCCTTCACGTATACGACCCTGACCTCGAGATCCGCGCCCGGCATCGTACCCGAGACCGTTTCCTTTCCCGCAGGGATCGTGTAGCCCTCGACGGTCGGCGTCGTGACGCTGTATGCGCTGTCCTTCGCGTATTCCGCGACGTGCGCGGGCGCGAGCTCGTTGCCGTTTTCGTCAACGTATCTGACCGTCAGCGTACCGACGAGCTTGATGACCGTCTTTTCGACGCCCTCGGTGTTTTCGAGCGCGGTATCATCCCATTTCGTAACGCTTTCACCCGTTGCGACCTTCTTCAGTGCCGCGCAGTTCGCGAACGCCCTTGCGGGGATCTCCGCGAGGGTGCCGCTGAGAGATGCGAATTCAAGCGCCGAGCAGCCGCGGAACGCACCGCCTCCGAGCGTTGCGAGCGACTCTGCGGAGATCGACTGCAGGGTCGTGCAGTAGGCGAACGCCTCTTCTCCGATCTCGGTCACAGTCGCAGGGATCTCGATCTCGGGAAGTGCTCTGTTCATCCAGAAGGCGTACTTACCGATCGACACGAGGTCCTTCGACTCAATATTCACCGACTCGAGTGCGGTGCAGTAATAAAATGCATAGTCACCAACCGACGTAACGCCCTCCGCGATCACAAGCTTCTTGATCGCAGGCGCGTATTCTGCCCACGGGACCTTACTGCCGGATTCATAATCGGTCATGTCTCCCGTGCCCTTGACCGTAAGACGTCCAAGCGTTCCGTTGAATTCGTACTGTACACTTGCTCCGCAGCTTCCCGCGTCGGTGTCGGGTGCCTTGACGCTCTGCTTCGAGCCGCCACAGCCCGAAAGGAGCAGCAGAGACAGGAGCATCGTGAGGACGAGCAGGACGGACAGGAGCGAGCGAAGCGCCCGTCTCCCGAATTTCTTTTTCGTGTTCATAAATATTCCTCGATCTTCAAAAACCGCACGCGGCGGTCGTATTCTTACGTATTATGATACCACAAAGCAGAGAGAAATGCAAGAGCCGCGCGAGCGAATATTGCAAACAAAGCGTAAAATTTTTGTTTTCACGAAAAATCCTCCGACGCGCCTCTTGCTTTTTCCCGAAAAATCGGGTATACTTAAGGAAGAGCTTCGACAAAACGGCGCGTGTTCACATTTCTTTTACAAATTTAACCTCTGCTTCATATTCGCTTGAAGTTCGTTTGACCTTCCCCTTGTATACTGTACCCGTAAAACGGATCACCGTAGAAAGGTCAGGTACATAACCGTGAACGAACGCATCCTACTCGCCGAGCCGAATCCGACCCTCCGCTCGGATCTTTCCCGCTATCTGCTAAGCAATCAATTTAACGTCGAATCGGTCGATTCAGGCGCGGATGCGCTCTCTCTCGTGGAGCGGTTCTCCCCCGACCTCGTGATCCTCGACGCACTTCTTTCGTCGGGTGGAACGCCGCTTTGCGAGGAGATCCGAAAGGATTCCTCCGTCCCGATCATTCTCACCGCTCCGCGCGCAACCGTCCAGGAGAAGGTACGCGCGCTTGAGTCGGGCGCAGACGACTTCGTTCTGAAGCCCTGCGACCCGCGCGAGCTCGGCGCACGGGCAAGGGCAGTCCTCCGCCGCAGTCAGCTCGAGGCGCGCGGGAAGGAGGACAGCACGATCAATCTCGACCGCTTTTCCCTCTCGATCGAGGAGTACGAGCTTCGTCTCGACGGAAGGCGCATCGACCTCACGCCGAAGGAGCTTCAGCTCCTCTATTTCCTCGCATCGAACCCGAACAAGGTCTATACGCGCGATCAGCTCCTCGACAGAGTGTGGGGCTACAACTACCTCGGAAACACCCGCACGATCGACGCGCACGTCAGAAAGGTACGCGAGAAGTGCAACGGCGTATCGGACAAGTGGGCGATCCGCACAATCTGGGGCGTCGGCTACAAATTTGAGACCGCGTGACCCCGTCTGGCCATTCTGAAAACGACACGCGAAAGCATTCCCCGTGATACGGTATTACTGAATCCAACCCCGAAAGGACACCGCTATGTTTCATATTCTCGTTGCAGAGGACGATCCGAGCACACGCAAGCTGATGGCGGCGGTGCTGACCCGATACGGATACACGCCGTATACGGCGGCAGACGGGATCGAGGCACTTGAGATCCTCGACAAAACACATATCGACCTCGTCGTCCTCGACCTGATGATGCCGCGAATGGATGGCTACGCCTTTACCGAAACGCTCCGTCAGGGTGGGAGCGATCTTCCGATCCTGATGGTGACCGCAAAGGAAAGTCCCGCCGACAAGAAGCGCGGCTTCCTGATCGGGACCGACGACTATATGGTCAAGCCCGTCGACGAGGAGGAGATGATCCTCCGCATCGCGGCGCTTCTCCGTCGCTCCCGCATCGTCAGCGAGCGAAAGCTGACGGTCGGCTCGACGACGCTCCTTTACGATTCGCTCACGGTCGAAACGCCCGAGGGGACGATCGAGCTCACGCAGAAGGAGTTCCTTCTGCTCTTCAAGCTCCTCTCTTATCCGAACAAGATCTTCACGCGCCGCTCCCTGATGGACGACGTCTGGGATATGGACAGCGAAAGCGACGAACGGACGGTCGACGTGCATATCAGCCGCCTCCGCGACCGCTTCCGCGACAATCCCGATTTCACGATCTCGACGATCCGCGGACTCGGATACAAGGCGGTCCCCACAGTAAAAGCAAAGTAAAAGCGAGAACGACTATGAAGAAACGCCGCAAAATCCACCGCGACGAGCGCGAAAAGAAGCGATACCGAAGCCTCCGGTTCGTCCTCATCTATTACGTATCCAGCCTGATGCTCGTATCGGCGCTTCTCACAGGCGCGATCATCTATCTCCTGCACCTCGCCTTCGGGATCTTCCGCTACACAGCCCCGCTCGTGCTTCTGCTCCTGATCTTCGTGCCGAGCGTCATCATCGGCTCGGCGCTTGCCGCCGTTCTCGCCTACCGAATCCTGAATCCGCTCCGCGAGACCATTCGGGTCGCGAAAAAGATCGGCGAGGGAGATTTTTCGGTCCGCGTACACGACGACGACGGCATCTTTGAGGTTGCCGAGCTACAGGAGGCGTTCAACGGAATGGCGGACGACCTCGAAAGGACCGAGATCTTCCGCAAGGATTTCATCAGCAATTTTTCCCACGAATTCAAGACACCGATCGTCTCGATCCGAGGCTTCGCACACGAGCTCCGATACGGCGATCTTTCCGACGAGCGTCGCGAGGAATACCTCGGGATCATCTGTAAGGAATCCGACCGACTGACACATATGGCGTCGCGCATCCTCCTTCTCTCGCAGTACGAGAATCAGACGATCGTCGGTGGAAAAACGGCGTACGATCTCGACGAGCAGCTGCGCCACTGCATCCTTCTCCTCGAAAAGGAGTGGGATCAAAAGGATCTCGTGCTTGATCTTGAATTGGATTCTGTCCGTTGCTACGCGAATGAGGAGATGCTCGCCGAGCTTTGGGTGAATCTGTTCGGAAACGCGGTCAAGTTCACCCCTGCGGGTGGTACGATCGGCGTTTCCCTTCACGCAAGCGGACAGAACGCGGTCGTCACGATTTCGGATACGGGCATTGGGATGTCCGAAGCCGTCCGCGCACGGATCTTCGACCGATTCTATCAGGGAGATTCCTCCCACAAAAGTGAGGGCAACGGGATCGGGCTGACGCTCGCGCACCGTATCGTCGAGCTTTGCGGCGGCGAGATCGCGGTCGAAAGCACCGAGAGACGGGGCAGCACCTTCACCGTCACGCTTCCGATCGCGGAGACGCTCGCAGAGCTTGAAACGCTGAATGAACCGACCGAGGAGCGACCGAATGGAACGAAAGAACACCTTTGAAAACAGCCGCGGCGAGGAGCTCGAGCTCCCCGTATACCGCGTGATCGGACATATCTACACCGACTTCCCGACGAAGTTCGGCATCCCGCGGCAGAGCGGGCTCGCGTCGTCGCTCACGGGCGTCATACGCTTCACGGGCGCATATCGGAATCCCGATGCCCTGCGCGGGATAGAGGATTTCTCGCACCTCTGGCTCCTGTGGCTCTTTTCGGAGGCGGTGAGAGAGGGGGACGGCGAGCGCTTCACCCCGACCGTCCGCCCACCGAGGCTCGGCGGAAACGAAAAGATGGGCGTCTTCGCGACGCGCTCCCCCTTCCGCCCGAATCCGATCGGGCTTTCATCGGTGAGGCTCGAGGGGGTACGGATCGAGGAGAACGGCGAAGCCGTGCTCGTCGTTTCGGGTGCGGATCTGATGGATGGGACGCCGATCCTTGACGTCAAGCCCTACCTTCCCTTCACCGATTCCCATCCCGACGCCGTCGGAGGCTTTGCCGACGAGCACTTCTCTTACCGCCTTGAGGTCGTCTTTCCCGACGAGCTTCTCGCAAAGCTCCCGAGAGAAAAGCGCGCGGCGATCCTTGAGATCCTTGCAGAGGACCCCCGCCCCGCATATCAGAACGACCCCGACCGCGTCTACGGCTTCCCCTTCGCGGGACACGAGATTTGCTTCACGGTAAAGGACGGAACGCTAACCGTACAGTGGGTGGAATAAGCGAACAGAACAACGAAAAGAGCTGAGTCAATGACTCAGCTCTTTTTATCTGTATCACGCACATTCAATCTGAAAATTCTATTGACAAGCGCCTTTCGTTGTGTTATACTATAATAGTATATTTGTATTTTTAGGGAGATCGATCCGCTTTAGAAGCGGAGAGGTCCGAAACCCGATAGACTCGAAAGGAATCATCACAATGCAAAGCAAGCTGCACGCGCCTTACCCCTTTGTGGAAAGCGAAAAGGAGATCCTCAAATTCTGGGAGGACAACGACTGCTTCCACAAACTGAAAAAGCAGAACGAAAACGGCCGTAAATTCCGTTTCATCGACGGCCCGATCACAGCAAACAACCCGATGGGCGTCCATCACGTTTGGGGACGTACCCTGAAGGATACCTTCATCAAGTACCACGCGATGAACGGCTGCGATACCCACTATCGCAACGGTTTCGACGCACAGGGACTCTGGGTCGAGGTCGAGGTTGAGAAGGAGCTCGGCTTTGAGACCAAGCACGATATTGAAAAGTATGGCCTCGATAAGTTCACCGACAAGTGCATCGAGCGCGTCCGCCGTTGCTCCGCGATCATCACCGAGCAGTCGAAGCGCCTCGGTCAGTGGATGGATTGGGACAACAGCTACTATACCTACACCGACGAGAACATCACGGGCATCTGGGCGTTCCTGAAGAAGTGCCACGAAAGCGGCTGGATCAAGGAGGTCTACAAGCCGATGCCGTGGTGCGTCCGTTGCGGCACCTCGCTCTCCGAGCACGAGATGACGGGCTCTTATAAGGAGGTCGAGCACGACTCGGTCTTCTTCCGTCTTCCGATCCTCAACGGCCCCCACAAGGATGCGCGCATCCTCGTCTGGACGACGACCCCGTGGACGCTCTCCGCGAACGTCGCGCTCGCCGTCAACCCCGAGATGAATTACGTCAAGTTCACCTGCACCGATGCGCCCTATCCGCTCATCGCAGGCGAATCCTACTTTAACCAGAAGTTCGCAAAGAAGGAAGGTACCTCCGTGCTCGATACCTTCAAGGGCGAGACCCTCGAAGGCACGCTCTACGAGACCTGCTTTGAGGAGCTTCCCGCACTCGCGTTCGACCACAAGATCGTCCTGTGGGACGAGGTCACCTCGGACGACGGCTGCGGCGTCGTACACATCGCACCCGGCTGCGGTGCGGAGGACTTTGACCTCGGCACGAAGGTCGGACTCCCGAACATCATCCCGATCGACGAATACGGCGTATTCTACGACGGCTTCGGCTTCTACTCGGGCAAGAAGGCTCAGGACGTCAAGGACGAGGTGTTCGAGGAGCTGAAGAAGCGCGACAAGCTCTTCTACATTGCGAAGATCAAGCACTCCTACCCCGTCTGCTGGAGATGTAAGAAGGAGATCGTCTTCCGCCTCGTGAAGGAATGGGCGATCGCCGTCGACGAGCTCCGTCCCCGCCTCATCCGCAACGCGCGGAAGGTCCATTGGGATCCGCCCTATCAGGGAAAGCGTATGGAGGATTGGCTGACGAATATGTCCGACTGGAACATTTCGAGAAAGCGCTACTACGGTCTTCCCCTTCCCTTCTACAAGTGTCCTGATTGCGGCGCGCTCACTGTCATCGGCTCGAAGGAGGAGCTCCGCGAAAAGGCGGCGAATCCCGAAGCAGTCGACGAGATCCCGCATCTCCACCGCCCGTGGATCGACAAGGTCCTTGTAAAGTGCGACGGCTGCGGAAAGCCCGTCGAAAGAATCCCTCAGGTCGGTGACGTCTGGCTCGACGCGGGCATCGTTCCCTTCTCGACCATGAAGTATTTCACCGACAAGGAATATTGGAAGGACTACTTCCCCGCAGAATACGTCCTCGAAATGAAGGAGCAGATCCGTCTCTGGTTCTACTCGATGCTCTTTATGTCCACCGTTCTCGTGGACGAGCCCCCGTACGAGCGCGTCGGCACTTACTCGGTCGTCGTTTCGGAGGATGGCTCGAAGTTCTCGAAGACCGGCTTTATGATCCGCTTCGACGAGGCAGCTGACAAGATCGGTGCAGACGCGTCGCGTTACATCTACGCGTCCTCCCCGACCTCGACCGACGTCCGCTTCGGCTTCAACCTCGGAGACGAGGCAAAGCGCAAGCTGCTCGGCTACTGGAATCTCTGCACCTTCTTCGCGACCTACGCTGACATCGACGGCGTGAAGGTCGACCTCGAAAAGCTCGACTACTCGCGTCTCTGTGACGTTGACCGTTGGCTCGTCCTGAAGACGAACGAGTTTATCCGCACCTGCCGCGAGCATTTTGAAAACTACACCACCCGCGAGATCATCGTCGCGTTCGAAAGCTTCGTCAACGATATCTCGAACTTCTACGTCCGCGTCAACCGCGCACGCTTCTGGAAGTCCGAGTGCGACGAGGACAAGATGAACGCTTACGCCGTTCTCTACTACGCGGTGAAGACCATCACGGGCGCTATGGCTCCAATCATTCCCTTTATGACCGAGGAAATCTGGCAGACCTTCGTGAAGGGCTACGCCGCAGACACGGTCTCAGAATCGGTCCTCCTCAGCAAGTACCCCACGGTTCCCGCAAATCTTGCGGGCGAGGACGACGGAATCCTCCTGAACGTCGAGACCGCGCGCGAGCTCATCTCGCTCGGTCTGAAGCTCCGTAACGAGAAGCAGATCAAGGTGCGTCAGCCCCTGCCCACGATGTACGTTTCGGCAACCGACGAAAACCGCGCGGCTGTCAAGGCGTTCGGCTCGGTCATCCTTTCCGAGATGAACGTCGGCGAGATCAAGGAGCTTTCGGACACCTCTGCGCTTGAAAGCAGCTACCTCACGGTCAACTTCAAGGTCGCAGGCCGCGTCCTGAAGGCACAGGCAAACCCTGTCAAGGCGTACCTCGCGTCCCTCGACGACGCGTCTCAGCAGGCGCTTGCCGACAAGGTCGTGAAGGGAGAAGCGATCGCGATCGAGTCTCTCGGTCTCTCGGATATCCCCGCAGACGTATTCACGGTCGAATCGAAGTCGAAGGGCAACATCGCAGTCCACAAGGACGCAGATGGCTTCGTCGCGCTCGACTGCGAGATCTCCGAGGAGCTGATGCGCGCGGGACTTTACCGCGACGTCGTCCGTCAGTGCCAGGTGTTCCGTAAGAATGCGGGCTTTGACGTTTCCGACCGCATCTATGCACAGTTCGTCACCGAATCCGCGCTTCTCTCATCGGTCATCGACGAAAAGAAGGAGCAGCTCGCGTCCGACCTGCTTGCAACGATCGGCGAGGTCCCCACACCCGAATTCACGGGCGAGATCGACCTCGACGGCGCAAAGCTCACGGTTCTGCTTCGCAGAGTCTGATCCGCGCGATCAAATCATAAAAAAGGCGTTTCGCTTTTGCGAAACGCCTTTTTTCTTGTTCTTACAGAGCCTTGTCGAGCATCTCTGCGAGCGTGTCCTCAGAAACGAGTCCGATCGACTTATCAAGCAGCTCGCCGCCCTTAAAGACGATCACCGTCGGGATGCTCTGAATCCCAAACGATGCGGCGACGGGGTACGCCTCGTCGACGTTGACCTTGCACACCTTGACCTTTCCCGCGTAGCGCTCGGAAATGCGCTCAACGGCGGGGGCAAGCATCTTGCAGGGACCACACCAATCGGCGTAGAAATCGACCAGAACGGGGATCTCGCTGTTCAGAGCCTCGTTTTCAAAGCTTTCGATCGTCAGCTTTGTTACCATATCGGTTCCCTCCCTTATTTTTCCTTATAGTAGAGGAGGCAGTGGCAGTATCCCTCGAAATCGGGGTCTGCAATCTGCTCCTTGAATTCCCGACACATACACTTCGTATCGGGCGTCCGCTCGAGGCGACAGGGGCAATAGCCGCCCGTCCGCTCGAGTCCTTCACGGATCGTTTTCACGATCTCCTTGTCTCCATTGAGGCGGATCTTTCCCATATTCTCGTCCCCCTCCTCGAATTCACTCCGCGAGAAGCTCGATCGTTTCGATCTCGATCGTCTCCTTCGGGACATCCTGTACATAGTAGCTGATCGCGCCCGTTTTCGTCGTTGCGATCTGATCGAGCACGTCGAAGCCGTCCGTGAGCTTACCGAAGCCCGCATACTGACCGTCGAGATGCGGCGCGTCCTGATGCATCACGAAAAACTGCGACGACGCCGAGTCGGGATCCGAGGTGCGCGCCATCGACAGAACGCCGCGTGTGTGACGAAGGGTATTGTCAAAGCAGCCGTTTGCCGCAAATTCTCCGACGATCGCCCCCGTCTCACGGCTCGAGAAATCCGCCGTGTAGCCGCCGCCCTGGATCATAAAACCCTTGATGACGCGGTGGAAGATCAGCCCTCTGAAGAAGTCCTTCTCAATGAGGGCGAGGAAGTTTTCGACCGTCTTCGGCGCGTATTCGGGGTAAAGCTCCGCCGTCATCGTGCCGTAATTTTTCACCTTGATTGCAATTTTAGGATGATTCATAACCCGTTCCTTTCGTGTTCCTTAATCTATTGTGATCCGTCCGTCCCCGAAATATCCGAGGAAAAGCCTCGGAGGACGGCATCCGCCGCCTCGGGGTATCCGATACGGAAAAGCACACGGATGCGGGAAAACGCACCCGCAAGATAGAGATATCCGAACAGTGCCTCCATACCCGTCGCGGCGCGGTACTGTCCGACCGTCGCACTTCTCGGCACATTCTGGATATGCCCTCTGTTGCGCGCTCTCCGATAAACACCGAGCTCCTCCTCCGACAAAGCAGGAAGGATCCGCTCGATCGCCTCAGCCTGCGCCGTTGCGCTCACGAAGGCAAGAGACGCGCGGTTGAGGTCGCCCGCATGGGCGATCCCGCTTTCAACGAGATAAGAGCGCACGCAAAGCTCGATCACGCTGTCTCCGAGATACGACAGCGTTTCTCCCGAAAGCTGTCTCGCTTCCCTTTCACCTTGTATCATAGCTGCGACCCTTATTTTAGTCGGCGAAGCAGTCGTAATGCATCATTGCGCGGCGCATCACGCTCTCGATCTTATCTGCCATCAGGGAAAAGCCGAGATCCTGCGGGTGCGTTCCGTCCATCGTGCAGTCGGTCTCGTACTTGCCGATGAAGAAGGTCTCGCCGTCGATGTAATAGACGTTCCGGTCCCCCTTCGCACGTGCATAGCGGAAGGTATCGATGATGACGTCGCGGCGTGCGATGCACTTGTCCCTGTCCTGCGTTGCGACGTTCGGCTTCGAGATCATAATGTACGGAATATCGGGATTCTTCGCGCGAATGATGTCATACAGCCGCTGATGGGTCTCCTTCAGATGCTCGACCGTGGGTGCGTTGTGGTCATAGTCGCAGATGAACATACACATCGGGAGAGACGCCATATATTCCGCGATCGCGATCTCTCCCTTCGCATTTCCCGAGAATCCGAGGTTCACACAGTTCATATTCAGTCTGCGCGAGAGGATATTCGGGTAGCAAAGGCCCGGTCGCGTTGCCGCCGTGCCGTGTACGATCGACGAGCCGTAAATGATGACAGGCTTCTTGTTGCGGTAGGGTCTTCCCTCCTTCAGCGTTGCATCCTCCTGAATACCGATATAGACGTTCTTCACCGCCGAATGGAGCGGGAAATGGATGACGTAGCTTCGCTCCTTCCGCTGACCGAAGCGAACGATCTGCTCGTAGCTGTCGGTCGAGCTGTAGGGTGGGAGAAAGGGCTTCAGGAAGCGGGTCGAATCGACGTCGTCGAGATAGATGTCGAAGCCCGCACTCATTGCAAGCGTCATATGCGTTGCGCGTCCGATTCCCTCGTATTCCGCACGCAGGATGATATACTGCGAGTCGGTGGTAAACTTCAGACGTCCGCCCGCAGACTTCTTCTCAAGTCGTGCGACGCCGGGGTTCGTATTTGCCGCGACGTCGACGGGAAGCCTGTGGAAGGTCGTCTCAGTCTCGGGCTCGTAAAAATTATAAAGAGAGAACGGAGGCTTTCTTACATCGTGAAACTTTACGTCCTCGGTCTCGGGGAAGGAGGTCTCGATGATCATATTCTTATCGACCTCGATGTCCTCCGTGCCCGTCAGCTTCTTTTCTTCTGCCATATCTGTGTTCCTCCTTTACTCGCCCAAAAAGGGAACGTCGTTAAGAATACGGAGCATCGTACGGTGGACGCTGTCCGCCATCTTCAGCATTCCGATATCGTTCGGGTGGATGCCGTCAAGCGTGCATTCGCACTCGTCAGGACCCGAGAAGAAGCTCTCGCCGTCGATGTACCAGACAAGCTTATCGCCCTCGGCGCGTGCCGCGCGGAAGGTATCGATGATGACGTCTCTGCGGTCGATCGAGGCATTCGTGCGGAGCACTCCCTTCGCATTGTAGGTGTTGAAGCCCGGGCGGGAAAGGAGCAGGATCGGAATATCGGGGTGCGTCTCTCTCACGCGCTTATAGACCATGTAATGCGTCTCGCGCAGATACTCGGGGCTCGGCGCGTTGTGGTCGTAGTCGAGCACGAAAAAGCACATATCGAGCGACGCGAGGTAATCGACCATTGCGGGCTCTGCCTTTGCGGCACCTGCGAAGCCGAGATTGACGAAATCGGCGTTCAGTCTGCGGCAGACGAGCGAATTGTACGCAAGGCCCGGGCGGGACGCCGACACACCCTGCGTGATCGACGAGCCGTAGAAGACGATCGGCTTTTCGTTCCGATACGGCAGTCCGGGCTTCAGCGTCGAGCCCTCCGCAAGTCCGATATAGAGCTCGTCAAAGCCCCTTAGAAGCGGCAGGTTCAGCGTGACCGAATGCTCGCCCTCGGGAAGACAGATCTTCCCGACGAACAGCTCTTCCGCATAGTTCCCTGCGGCGCGAAGCGAATGCACGAAGACCGAGGCGGGCTCTCTTCCGCCGACCTTCGGGTCGTCGATATAAAGGTCAAAGCCGAAGGCTCTCAGCTTTTTTCCCTTCAGAAGCAGTGCAACGTACGGGGAATCGGTTGTAAAGCGGATGCGCCCACCCGCGGTGTTGTAATTTCGTCTTGCGACCTTTACGCTCGTCGCCTCAGCGACCGATTCGGGCAGACGGCGGTAGGGTCCGCCGCCGTACGGCTCGTACAGGCCGTAGATCTTGAAGCAATCCTCTCTTGCGTCGTGGAACACGACATCCTCATACTCCGAGGCAAGGCGAAGCTCTTCCTTCTTTTCCTCAGTCAACTCGAACATAAGTATCTCCCTTCGTTATATAAGCATCTCGGGCCTCACGGGAGACCCGTAAGCCACAGATCTTCATTCGCCCTTCAGGAATCGGGTCTTTTTCTCGATCCGAAGGAGCGCGCGGTGGACGGTGTTCGCCATTTTCAGCATACCGATGTCGCTGGGATGAACGCCGTCGACGGTGCATTCGCATTCGTCCGGCCCCGCAAAAAAGCTCTCCCCGTCAATGAACCAAACACGCGTATCTCCCTCGGCACGCGCCCTCCGGAAGGTATCGATCACGACGTCTCTGCGCCTGATCGAGTCGTTCGTCCGAAGAACGCCCTTTGCGTTGTAGGTGTTAAAATCGGGACGAGAAAGCATCACAATCGGGATGTCGGGGTGTGTATCACGTACACGCTTATACGCCGTATAATGCGTATCCCGCAAATGAGCAAGGCTCGGCGCATTGTGGTCATAGTCAAGCACGAAGCAGCACATATCGATCGAGGCAAGATAATCGACGATCGCCTCCTCCGCTCTCGCAGAGCCCGCAAATCCGAGGTTTCGGTAATCGGCGTTCAGTCTGCGGCAAACGATTGAGGTATAAGCAAGTCCGGGACGCGTTGCCGCCGCGCCCTGCGTGATCGAGCTTCCGTAAAACACAATCGGCTTTTCGTTTCGGTACGGGCGACCCGCCTTCAGCGTCGCGCCCTCGGGAAGTCCGACGTAAAGTTCTTCAAAGCCGCCGTACAGCGGAAAATTGATCGTGATCGAATGCTCACCCTCGGGTAGGCGGAAGCGGTCACTGAAGGAGCCGTTCCCAAGCCCCTCGGGCGGGCGCATGGTCTGAACGAACTCAGAGTCGGCAACATCTCCGCCGACATCCTCACCGTCGATGTAAAGGTCGAAGCCGTGGCGATTGACGGGGGTCAGGATCGCTGAAAAATACTCGCTGCAGTTCTTCGCGTACAGCGCGATATACGAAGCGTCGGTCGTAAAGCGGAGACGTCCGCCCGCAGTATTCAGGTTCCGCCCCTTGACACCCTCGTTCGTTGCCTCGGCAACCGACTCGGGAATGCGGCAGTACCGTCCGCCGCCATACGGCTCGTAAAGGCCGTAGATCCGAAAGCAGTCCTCTCTCGCATCATGAAAGACCGCGTCCTCATATTGCGTGATGCTTCGCAGCTCCGCCTGCTTTTCAACCGTTAATTCGTACATATAAAGGGATTCCTTTCCTGTCTTGTGTTATGCGCGCCGAGGCACATTGGGCATTCAAAACGCCATACTGTAAAGAACAGTATACCATATATCCCCTTTACTGTCAAGCAAAAATGCATGAAAAAGCGGCAGATAACAGGAAATTTTGACCAAGTTTTCACTCAAAAAACACGAAAAACAGCAACATTTTTTCCAAAAAAGCACCCGCCGCCTCTTGACACACACGCTTTGTTCTGTTACAATAAATAAAGCGCCCCTTCTTCAGAGGGTGCGCGGTTCCGAACGTGAAAACTTGAAGGAGGGCTAAAAAATGGCTCATATCAGTGACACGGCGGTCGCACAGATCAACGCGATCTGTGACCGATACGCCGATGAACCCACCCCCCTCATGATGATCCTCAGCGACATCCAGAAGGAATACGGCTATATTCCGCTCGACGTCCAGGAGATCGTCAGTAAGAGGACCGGTATCAGCGTTTCCGAGATC